>JAHEEH010000119.1 GCA_024640835.1 Bacteroidota bacterium | reverse complement strand
GATGATCGATGCCGCCAGGCGCGCTTCCGCGGCACGCATCACGGCAGTGATCCCGTATTTCGGGTACGCCCGACAGGACCGGAAGGACCAGCCTCGCGTGGCCATCGCGGCGAAGCTCATGGCCAACCTGCTGACCACCACCGGGGTGGATCGCGTGCTGACCATGGATCTGCACGCCGCCCAGATTCAGGGATTTTTCGACGTTCCGGTGGATCATCTGTATGGTTCCGCCGTGTTTATCGACTACTTCCGGCGCCTCGATCTCAAGAACCTCGTGGTTGCGGCGCCCGACGTCGGCGGCATCAAGACCGCCCGGGCCTATGCGAAGCGGATGGGAGCCGACCTGGTCCTCATCGACAAGCGGCGCCCGCGGCAGAACGAGGCCGAGGTGATGAACATCATCGGCGACGTCGAAGACAAGAATGTCCTGCTCATTGACGACATGATCGATACGGCGGGCACGCTCACCAGCGCTGCCGCCGCGTTGCGGGCGGCCGGGGCTCTCGAGATCCGGGCCGCATGCACGCACCCGCTCCTTTCGGGGCCGGCCTTCGAGCGCATCGAGTCCTCGGTGCTCCGTGAGCTGGTCGTGACGGACACGGTGCCGCTCCGACGCCCGTCGAGCGTGATTTCAACGGTCACCGTGGCCGACATCTTCGCCGACGCGATCCGCCGAATCTACACAGACGAATCGGTCTCGACGCTCTTCATCCCCTGAGCGTCCGGGATCACCCTTTACCCAAGAAGAACACAACGATGGAAAAGATCACCCTGGCCGCCAAGACCCGTACACCCGGCAAGGGCACTGCCCGCGCCGCGCGCCGCGAAGAAGAGGTGCCGTGCGTGCTGTACGGACACGGCTTCGAGCCCGTGATCTTCCAGGTTACGGAGCGCGACCTGCTTCCCCTGATCTACACGGACGAGTTTCACCGTGTCCAGGTCAAGATCGGCCGCAAGGCCCACGACTGCGTGCTGAAGACGGTCGATTTCCATCCGGTGAGCGACCGGCCGATGCATGCCGATTTCCAGGTGCTCACGGCCGGCGAAGCCATCACGCTCACGGTCCCGATCCGGTATACGGGCACGTCCATCGGACAGCGGGACGGGGGCCGCGTGCAGACGTTCTTCCACGAGCTCGAGATCACGTGTCTTCCCAAGGACATCCCGGACCACATCGAAGTGGACATCTCGCAGCTCCAGATCGGCGGGACCATCCATCTGAGCGACGTGGCGGCCGAGGGCCTCAACTTCGGTGCGGCGCCCGACACCCTGCTGTACTCGGTGATGGCGCCGAGAGTCGAGGTGGAGGAGGAGGTCGCTGAAGGTCTCGTGGAGGGCGAGGAGGCCGGGGAAGGCGAAGAGGGCGAGGACGAAACCGAGTCCGAGGACTGATCCGGGTCGGGTCCCGCGATACCGTGTCCAAGCGCCTGATCGTCGGGCTCGGGAATCCCGGGCCCGAATATGCTGCCACGCGACACAACGTGGGCTTCATGGTGGCCGACCGTGTGGCGGAGCGCGCGCGGATCGACGTCCGGAAGGGCCGTGACGAGGCGCTTTCCGGGTGGGGGCGCTGGCGCGGCCACGAGCTGGGCGTCGCCAAACCCCAGACCTGGATGAACCGGAGCGGCCTCTCGGTCGAGGCCATGGTGCGCCGCTGGAGGCTGGACCTGGCGGACCTGCTGGTGGTGGTGGACGACATCCATCTGCCGCTCGGGACCCTCCGGATCCGACCGGGCGGAGGCGCCGGCGGGCACAACGGCCTCGAGGACATCAGCGACTGGCTGGACACGGGCGATTTCCCCCGGCTGCGGATCGGCATCGGGGGGGAGTTCGATCGGGGTGGCCAGTCGGACTACGTGCTGTCGGCCTTCGAGCCGTCCGAAACGGAGACGCTCCGTGGCGTGATGGACCGGGCCGTGGACGCCTGCCTGACGTATGCCGTGGACGGCCTCCAGGTGGCCATGAACCGATTCAACACGTGACCGGTGAACGGGCGGATCGCCCGGGGCCGCCGGTGCCCCCGGCTGATCGAATTATGAGCAAAAAGGTGGGATATCCGCCCCAAAATGCCTACTTTCGGGCGCCTTTCAGCGGCTGAGACCCGCCGTCCGAGCCCACACGCGGAAGCGCTTGCCGGACCTGCCCCGCAGGCCGGCGCTTTTTTCTTTCGGAATCCCCTGAACTGAATCGACCCCGGACTTCATCCGATGGACGTTGCCCTGATCCCCTATCTGGCCCCCGTGGCGGGAATTCTCGCGTTGCTGTATGCCTGGTCGCGCTCGGCCTGGATCGGACGGCAGGAGGCCGGCACCCCGAAGATGATCGAGATCTCGCAGTCGATCGCCGACGGTGCACGGGCCTTCCTTCGCCAGGAGTACCGGGTCCTGGTGGTGTTCGTCGTGGTCCTGGCCGCGCTGCTGGCGTTCGCGAACTCCCGGCAGGCGGAGTCGTCCTGGATGATCGCCATCTCGTTCGTGACGGGCGCCCTGTGCTCCGGGCTTGCCGGATTCGCCGGCATGACGGTGGCGACGAAGGCCAACGTCCGCACGACGCAGGCCGCGCGGACCGGGCTCGCATCCGCCCTGAACGTCGCGTTCTCCGGAGGCCTGGTGATGGGGCTCAGTGTCGTGGGTCTCGGGGTGCTGGGCCTGGGCGTGCTGTTTCTCGCGTTCGACGGCCTCACGGACTGGGACATCCCGCGCGTGGTCAGCGTGATCTCCGGCTTTTCGCTGGGTGCGTCGTCCATCGCGCTGTTCGCGCGCGTGGGAGGCGGCATCTACACCAAGGCAGCCGACGTCGGCGCCGACCTGGCGGGCAAGGTGTACGAGGGCATTCCGGAGGATGACCCACGCAACCCCGCAACCATCGCCGACAACGTGGGCGACAACGTGGGCGACGTGGCCGGCATGGGCGCCGACCTGTTCGAGAGCTACGTCGGATCGATCATCGGAACGATGGTGCTCGGCACGGCCTACCTGGCTCCGCTCGCCGCGGCCGGGGCGCACGAGCTCTCCGCCATCCTGCTCCCGCTCGCACTGGCGGGCGTCGGTGTCCTGGTGTCCATCGTCGGGTCGTTCTTTGTCCGGGTGAAGGAGGGGGGCAACCCGCAGCACGGCCTGAATATCGGCGAGTTCGGCGCTGCCGGCCTCATGGCCATCCTTTCGTATTTCATCATCACGATGATCCTGCCGGCGCAGTGGACCGCTTCCGGTGTCACGTTCACCGCCACCGGCGTGTTCTGGGCCGTCATCATCGGACTGGCCGCCGGCACGGCGATCGGCCTCGTCACGGAGTACTACACGGCGACCGGTCGCGGGCCCGTGAACGGGATCGCGAAGCAGAGCGTCACGGGTTCGGCCACGAACATCATCGCGGGACTCGGCGTGGGCATGTACTCGACGGGAATCCCGGCGGTCATCCTCGCGGGGGCCATCATGGGCGCCCACCACTTCGCCGGCCTCTACGGCATCGCGATCGCGGCCGTCGGCATGCTGTCCGTCACCGGGATTCAGCTGGCCGTCGATGCCTACGGACCCATCTCGGACAACGCCGGGGGCATTGCCGAGATGTCGAAGCTGCCCGCCGAGGTGCGCGGCCGCACCGACAAGCTGGACGCCGTGGGCAACACGACGGCCGCCATCGGCAAGGGCTTCGCCATCGGGTCCGCCGCGCTCACGGCGCTCGGACTTTTCGCGGCGTACATGCAGCAGGCGGGCGTCGAGAACATCGACGTGGCCAACCCCACCATCCTGGCCGGCGTGCTGCTCGGCGCCACGCTTCCCTACGTGTTCAGCGCGATGGCCATGGGCGCCGTCGGGCGGGCCGCGGGCGACATGATCAAGGAGGTCGGCCGGCAGTTCAACGAGATCCCGGGGCTGCGCGAGGGCACGGCCAATGCGGACCATACGCGCTGTGTCGAGATCTCGACCAAGGCCGCGATCCGCGAGATGATCGCGCCGGGCCTCATGGCCGTCGCCGTTCCGGTGGTCGTCGGCTTCATCGACAAGAGCATGCTCGGCGGTCTGCTGGCGGGCCTCACGGTGTCGGGCGTCCTGCTCGCCATCTTCCAGGCCAACGCGGGCGGGGCCTGGGACAACGCCAAGAAGACGATCGAGAGCAATTTCGAGGTGGGCGGGATCTCCTACGGAAAGGGCTCCGAAGCCCACAAGGCGTCCGTCGTGGGCGACACCGTCGGCGACCCGCTCAAGGACACCTCGGGACCGAGCCTGAACATCCTGATCAAGCTCATCGCGGTCGTCTCGCTGGTGATCGCGCCGCTGCTGGCGTAGATCGTCGGGCGCTTCGTGCGTCCGTGGTCGCGGGCGGCGGGTCCAGCTACGCGTGGTGTCCGTCAGGCGGTCGGACGGACTGCAGAACGACTCCGCGATTCGGGTGGCCGCGTGAACAGCAACGCGCCTCCGCCGTACCTTTCCGAACCCCAGCGCCCCTTCAGCCCATCTCCCGAGCCCGAGCATGGCCCAGGTCGAAGTCACGATGCCCAAGATGGGCGAGTCGATCACGGAAGGCACCGTCATCGTCTGGCACAAGAAGCCCGGCGACGCCGTCGAGCTCGACGAGCCCCTGTTGGAGATCGGCACGGACAAGGTGGACACCGAGGTGCCCTCGCCGGCCGCAGGCGTGCTGAAGGAAATCCTGGTCGAGGAGGGCGCCACGGTGGACGTGGGCTCGGTGATCGCGATCCTGGACACGGACGGGTCGGCGGCCGTTGCCGACGTGGCGGCCGCAGCGGAATCCACTACGGTTCCGGAGCCCGAGATGTCCGTGCCGGCGGAGAGCTCCGCAGAGCCGGAGAAGCCCGCGGCCGTGGCCCCTTCGCCCTTGACGGGCCCGCGCGTCGACGTCGTCATGCCCAAGATGGGCGAGTCCATCATGGAGGGGACCGTCGTCACCTGGCACAAGAAGGTGGGTGACGCCGTCGAGCTGGACGAGACCCTCCTGGAGATCGCGACCGACAAGGTCGACACCGAGGTGCCGTCGCCGGCGGCGGGAACGCTCGTGGAGATCCTGGCCGAGGAGGGTGCGACCGTGGAGGTCGGCGCCCCGATCGCGGTCATCGCGGCAGGAGAGGGGGCGATCGCTTCCGCGCCAGCCTCGAGTACGCCGGCCCCGAAGGCCGTGGCGCCGGTGTCACCGGCCGCGCCGGCTGTCGTGCCGTCCGGCACGCCCGTGTCGCCGCCGGCGGAATCCGGTCCCGTGCCGCGGCAGGGGGATGACGGACGCTTCTATTCTCCTCTCGTGCGGTCGATCGCCGAAAAGGAGGGGGTGAGCCCGTTCGAGCTTTCCGGGATCCAGGGATCCGGGACCGGGGGCCGCGTGAACAAGGAGGACGTGCTTCGATACCTGCAGCGCAGGGCCGTCGCGCTGGCCTCCTCGCCGGTGCCCGGAGCGCTTACCGCTGCGGAGCCGGCCACACCCTCCAGGCAAGACGCGCCGCCAACAACCGCCTCTTCGGGAGGCCGCGTCGAGATCATCGAAATGGACCGCATGCGGCAGATCATCGCCGAGCACATGACGCGGTCCAAGGCGACATCCGCCCACGTCACGTCGTTCGCGGAGATCGACGTCACGAACCTCGTGCGCCTGCGCGAGGCGAAGAAGGACGAGTTCCTGAAGCGGGAAGGGGTGAAGCTCACGTACACGCCCTTCTTCGTCTTCGCGGCCATCGAGGCCCTCAAGGACCACCCGCTGCTCAACGCCTCGGTCGAGGGCACCCGGATTCTCGTCAAGAAGGACTTCCACGTCGGCATCGCCGTCGCGGTGGGGAAGTCGGGGCTGATGGTTCCGGTCATCCGATTCGCGGGGCAGAAGAATGTCGCCGGCCTGGCGCATGCCGCCGCCGACCTCGCCGAGCGCGCCCGCACGAAGAAGCTGTCCCCCGACGAGCTTCAGGGCGGCACGTTCAGCGTGACCAACGTCGGCTCGCTCGGATCGATCATGGGCACGCCGATCATCAACCAACCCCAGGTCGCGATCCTCGCCACCGGCGCCATCAAGAAGCGACCGATGGTGCTCGAGGACCCCGTGCATGGCGACGTCATCGGCATCCGCCACATGATGTACGCGTCCCTCTCGTACGATCACCGCGTCATCGACGGCGCGATGGCCGCCTCGTACCTGCAGCGGTACATCGAGGTGCTGGAGGGGTTCGGGCCGGAGTACGAGTTGTAGGGAAGGGGACGGTCGAGGGAATCCGCCGGCCGTTCTCGAGGTCTGCAGGAACAGCAGCGTGTTCCAGGACCTGAACCGGGCGGCACCAGAATGAGCGCGGCCCGATACCATCCGGTACCGGGCCGCTGCCCCCCAATCCCCCGCATGTCCTACTGTTCGCTGACCGGCTTCGGAACGACGCGGGCCGGCTGTCCGATGCTCTGCAGGATCTGGTCGATCTGCTCCCTGCGCAGTCGCAGGAGGTCCTGGCCCATCGGG
>JAHEEH010000118.1:5922-6463 GCA_024640835.1 Bacteroidota bacterium | reverse complement strand
CGGACCGCTCGCCGGGGATCAGCCGGGCGGCCAGCCACCCGACGGCGAGCAGCGTGGCGACTACCACACCGGTCCAGACGGAGATCGCGGCGGTCCCGAGTACCGCCACCATGCCCAGTATGACGCCGAGCTGCGCGGAGCACGGCACACCGAGGGCGAGGAGAAGCGTCACCTGGATGCGCTCCTTCTTCGTGTCCAGGATGCGCGTCGTCATGGTCGCCATCGTGTCGCATCCCAGGCCGAGGATCATGGGGAGGACGGCCTTGCCGTTGAGCCCCATCCAGCGGAACATGCGGTCGAGCATCACGGCCAGGCGCGGCAGGTACCCCGAGTCCTCCAGGATGCTGAACGAGAGGAAGAAGAGCGCCACGATAGGAAGGACGATGGCGAGAGCATAGCTCAGGCCCACGGTGATCGCGCCGTACTCGCCCACGAGGAAGTCCCGAATGAAGGGGACCGGCAGCCACTGGTCCGCGAGCGAGGTCACCCACGGGTTGACGATCCCCCCGAAGAGCCTTCCCTCGAGCAGATCCACCAGGGT
>JAHEEH010000118.1:0-5912 GCA_024640835.1 Bacteroidota bacterium | reverse complement strand
CCAGGGTACCGGCGCCAAGGACTCCGACCGCCAGGTACAGCACGTACAGCACGGCGGCCAGCACGGGCCAGCCGATCACGGGATGCACGAGCCACCGGCCCATACGCTCCGCGGGCGTATCCGATCGCGTCTCCCTGGCGAGCACGTCATCCAGGATCGACCGTGCCGACTCCAGTCTGCTCCGGTGCATGAGTCCCGCCAGCATGCCCGGGTGCTCCGCCTCGACCTCCTCCCGGATACCCGCGACCGCGGCCCGATCGTCCGGTTCGAGCCCGAGGGTGTCCGCGGCCTCGGCGTCACACAGGGCCATCATCGCAAATCCCGACCGGTCCGCGGCGCCGTCCCTGAGGTGGGAGGCGACGCGGGCTGCCGCCGCCACGAGTTGCGGGGCGTAGACCGCGCGGGCAGTGGACGGGGCCGCGTGCGCCAGGGCGGCGCGAAGACGATCGATCCCTTCTCCGCGAAGAGCCACAGTCGACACGACCGGCACGCCGAGGCGTTCGGACAGCCGCTCGGCGTCCACGCTGATGCCCCTCGCGCTCGCCTCGTCGGCCATGTTGAGGTCGACGACGAACCGGAGTCCGACTTCCGCCAGTTCGAGGGCCAGGATGAGCCCCCGAAGCAGGTTCTTGGTGTCCACCACGAGGACGACCGTTGGATCAGGCTCGGATCGGAGGATGTCGCGCGTGACCCTCTCGTCGTCCGAGGCCGCCGACAGGCTCTGGATGCCGGGCGTATCGACCAGGGAACGCCCACGATCACCCTCCAGCAGGCCCCGGGCCACTTCCACGGTGGTCCCGGGAAAGTTGGACACGGTTACGTACCGGCCCGTCAGCGCACCGAACAGCACGGACTTGCCGACATTGGGGTTGCCGACAAGCACCACGGGACCCTCGGGGGGGGCTTCGGGTCGTGGCTGCAGCGGCATGGGCGGGGAGAGTGGGGGCGCGAGGAATACCCGACCGGCTGCAGGGGGTTTCCCCTCCGGACGAACGTGAAACGGTCCCGGTTCAGCGACGTTCTTGGCTACGGTCCAATTCACACCGTCCGCACCGAGGGTGGAACCGGAAGCTTCCGACAGCGAAACCATGATCGACGGCCTGGTCATCCGGACGACCGGGAGCTGGTATGACGTGGCCTCGGGAGGTGACGTCGTGCCGTGCACGGTTCGGGGCCGTTTCCGCCTGGAGGGCGGCGACGCGACCAACCCGGTCGTGATCGGAGATCGTGTGAGCGTCCTTCGGCAGCCGGACGGGACCGGCGTCATCACGTCACTCGGGACCCGTTCCACCGTACTCGTCCGGCGCGCTGCGGGCCGACGCGTCGGGGTCTCCCACGTGATTGCCGCGAACATCGATGCGGCCTGGGTGATCCAGTCGGTGGATCTGCCCCGCTTCAATCCCGGGTTCGTCGATCGCTTCCTCGTGATGGCCGGGGTCCATCGGATCCCTGCGGGCATCGTCATCAACAAGGCCGACCTGCTGGATGATCGGACCGGTCCGCCCATCCGCTTCTGGGCAGAACTCTACCGGGACCTGGGATATCCGGTGCTCCTTACGAGCGCACTGAACGGCGAGGGTGTGGATACGCTGCTGGGGGCTCTCACGGGACGCATCAGCGCGGTTGCCGGTCCGTCGGGCGTGGGTAAGTCCACTCTCCTGAACGCGGTGGACGGCACGCTCGACCTGCGGACCGGTCAAGTGAGCTCCCGGACCCGAAAGGGCACCCACACGACCACCAGTGCCTCGCTGCATGCGCTGAAGGGCGGAGGCTACGTGGCCGACACGCCGGGGCTCAGGGAATTCGGTCTCGTGGATCTGGATCCACCTCACCTGTCCCACTATTTCGCGGAGATGGCGCCCGTTCTCTCGGGGTGTCGCTTTCCGAACTGCACCCATGACCATGAGCCGGAGTGCGCGGTCATCGAAGCGGTCGATGAGGGGACGATCAGCCAGGAACGATACGCCAGCTACCTGGGCATGCTCCGATCGCTGAGGCTGGGGGCCCGGGACGTAGGCCGATGAACGGGGCGCACGGCAGCGAGTGCCGGTCCGTCACCCCTTCTTCTTCCGTCCGCGTCCCTTCTTTGCCGGGCCCCGCTTGGCCCGCGCGGCCAGCAGCTCGAGGGCAGCTTCCATCGTGACGTCCTCAGGCGGGAGGCCCTTGGGCAGGGAGGCGTTGGTGCGGCCGTGTTTCACGAAGGGACCGTAGCGGCCTTCGAAGATCTCGACCGGCTCCCCGCTCTCAGGGTGCTTGCCAATCGTGCGCAAGGGCTTGTTGCGCAGTTCCTTGCGAGACAGGAGCTCAAGTGCCCTGTCAAGCCCCACCTCCAGCACGTCGTCGTCCTTGGACAGCGACGCGAAGGTGGATCCGTGCTGAACGTACGGTCCGTACCGGCCCACGTTTGCCAGGATGTCCTGACCACTCTCGGGATGCGGGCCCAGCACGCGGGGCAGCGAGAGAAGCCGCACGGCGATCTCCAGGTCCACGCCTTCCGGGGCCAGTTCCCGCGGAATGGAAACGCGCTTCGGCTTCGCGGGTCGGTCGTCGTCCCCCAGCTGCACGTAATGCCCGTACGGTCCCCTGCAGAGGAGGACGGGCATCTCGGTGTCGGGATGGATGCCCAGCACGCGGTCCGACTCCTTCGCTCCGGAGACGAGTTCTTCGAGGCGTGCCCGCGTGACGTCGCCGGGGGCAAGGTCGTCCGGGAGGGAGGCGACCTGGCGGTCTCCGTCCGACGGTGCCTCCACGTACGGCCCGTACCTCCCGACGCGGACCAGGAACGGGTCCCACTTGTCAAACCTGATCTCCGAAACCTTGCGGGCGTCGATGTCGTCGAGTCCCGCCTCGACACGACGTTCCAGTCCGTCCGAACCACGGAAGAACTGCCGCAGATAGGGCACCGCTTCCACGCTTCCCGACGCGATGTCGTCGAGGACCTGTTCCATGCCGGCGGTGAAGCCCGTATCGACCAGCCTCTCGAAGTGGGTCTCCAGCAGGTTGTTCGTGGCAAACGCCGTGAAGGTAGGAATGAGCTGCCCTCCCGTGCGGCGCACGTAGCCGCGCGACACGATGGTGTCGATGATGCTCGCGTACGTGCTGGGACGGCCGATTCCCTCGCCCTCGAGAATGCGGATGAGCGAAGCATCGGTCAGGCGCGCAGGCGGCCGCGTCTCGTGCCCTCCGGCCTCGACGCCTCTGCAGGCGGGAGTCGTGCCGGTCTCGAGCGCCGGCAGCGGCTGGTCCCGGTCCTCGAGTGCCGCTTCGGGATCGTCGGAACCCTCCACGTACGCCCGGAAGAAGCCGGGAAACTCGATCGTTCGCCCGGAAGACCGGAAACGGGCCGTCGTTTCTGCGGCGCTTGCTTCGATTTCTGCCGAAACCAGGCGTAGTCGGGCGTCGGCCATCTGCGAGGCGACGGTGCGCTTCCAGATGAGGTCGTACAATGCGCGTTCCCTGCCCGACAGCCCGATTTCGTCGGCCGTCCGCATGGAGGTTCCGGCAGGACGGATCGCCTCGTGGGCCTCCTGGGCATTCCTCACCTTGCTCGTGAACTCGCGCGGGCCTGGGCTCAGGTACTCCTCGCCGTACCGGTCCACGACCGCCTGTCGGCTGGCGCGCATGGCCTCGCCGGACAGGGTGGTAGAGTCGGTCCTCATGTAGGTGATGAACCCCTGTTCATACAGCCGCTGCGCGACCGACATGGTATCCCGCGCCGAAAGGCGGAGCTTTCGGCTGGCCTCCTGCTGCAGCGTGGACGTGATGAACGGGGCGTAGGGGGAGCGGCGCTGGTCCTTGGACTCGACGGAGGTCACGGTCCATCGGGAAGAGGGAAGGGCCTCCGCGAGCGCGGTGGCGCGCTCCTCGTCCAGAGGAACGACGTCCGCGCCGTCCTTCAGCTTCCCGGTCGCGTCGTCGAAGTCCCGGCCCGTCGCCACCCGGGTATCGTCCAGGTGGGTGAGGGTGGCCTCGAAGCCCTTTCCATGCACCGCGAGTTTCGCGACGAGGCCCCAGTAGGACGCCGGAACGAAGAGAATGCGCTCGATCTCCCGCGAAACGATCAGGCGAACCGCGACGCTCTGCACGCGGCCGGCCGACAGTTTCGGGGCGATCTTCTTCCAGAGGAGCGGCGAGAGCGAATACCCGACCAGCCGGTCCAGGATGCGGCGCGTCTCCTGCGCGTCGATGAGGGCGCGATCCATTTCCCGGGTGTGCTGCAGGGCATCCTGGATGGCTTCCCGGGTGATCTCGTGGAAGACCATGCGCCGGACCGGGACCTTCGGTTCGAGCACTTCGAGGAGGTGCCAGCCGATCGACTCCCCCTCGCGGTCCTCGTCCGTGGCGATGTAAAGCTCGTCCGCGTCCTTGAGCGCATCCTTCAGTTCCTTGATCACCTTCCGTTTGTCCGGCGGGATGACGTAGATCGGCTCGAAGTCGTTCTCCACGTTGACGCCGAGGCGCGACCATCCATGCCCCTTGTACTTCGCAGGGATCTGCGACGCGGACGCCGGCAGGTCGCGCACGTGCCCCATGCTCGCCTCGACGCGGTACTCGTCCGGAAGGAAGCGCCGGATGGTACGGGCCTTGGTGGGCGATTCGACGACGACGAGGCGGTTCATTCGGATTCGGGTGAGGGGGCGGCGTGCAGCGGGTCCGTCAGACGCTGACGGAGCGTCACCGTTCCGCACGACCGTGACGATTGCGTGCAAAGGACGCCGTCGGGCAGGGTAAGCGGAAGCGCTTCCTTTAATCATTTCTTCCCCGCGGCCGCCCCTCTGCACACAAACCCCTTGTGTACTTTGACTTGCTGCATCGGAAGCGGCACTCCCTTCAAGCAATCTCCCTACGATGATGGATACGGCAACTTCGGTCACCCTCGGTCAGAAGGTCTTCGTTTTCGGCAACGGCAAGGCCGACGGCGACAAGTCGATGAAGGCGCTCCTCGGCGGCAAGGGAGCCAACCTGGCCGAAATGAGCGCAACGGGCCTTCCGGTGCCTCCAGGCTTCACCATCAGCACCGAGTGCTGCGCCTACTACAGCTCCCGGGGGCACGTGTGGCCGGAGGGCCTGGATAAGGAGGTCGAGAAGGGGGTCCGCTTCGTGGAGCAGGCCATGGGGGCGCGCTTCGGCGATCCGGAGAATCCTCTGCTGGTCTCGGTGCGCTCCGGTGCGGCCGCGTCCATGCCGGGCATGATGGATACCGTGCTCAACCTGGGTCTGAACGATACCGTGCTGGAGGGGCTGATCCGGAAGACCGGCAATCCGCGCTTCGCCAACGACGTGTATCGGCGCTTCATCGACATGTTCGGCGACGTGGTCATGGGCGTCGACCACGAGCACTTCGAGCAGGCCATACACGGCCTCAAGGAGGAGCGCGGCGTGGAGAACGACGTCGACCTGACGGCCGACGACCTGCACGAGCTGGTCAACCGGTACAAGGCGATCTACCGCAGGCACACCGGCTTCATGTTCCCGGAGGACCCGATGGAGCAGCTGCGGCTCTCGATCAATGCCGTGTTCGGCTCCTGGGACAGCGATCGTGCGGTCAAGTACCGCCAGATCAACAGGGTTCGCGGCCTGATCGGAACGGCGGTGAACGTCCAGGCGATGGTGTTCGGCAACATGGGACCTGGCTCGGGTACGGGTGTATGCTTCACGCGCAACCCGTCCACGGGCGAACCGGAGCTGTACGGGGAGTTCCTGGTGAACGCCCAGGGTGAGGACGTCGTGGCCGGTATCCGTACGCCGGAGCACATCGACGAGATGTCCCAGCATTTCCCGCAGGCCTACCGCCAGCTGCGGGAGGCGACGGCTTCGCTCGAGAAGCACTACAAGAACATGCAGGACATAGAGTTCACGGTCCAGGAGGGCAAGCTCTTCATCCTGCAGACGCGCAACGGCAAGCGCACGGG
>JAHEEH010000117.1 GCA_024640835.1 Bacteroidota bacterium | reverse complement strand
CTTCGGACCACGGGCTCGGATTCCCGGTCCAGTGCCAGCCGGAGCGCCAGGGGGAGGGCCGGATCGTCGTGCGCCTCTCCGAGCGCGACGGCGGCGCGGTAGCGCGCAGGGAGCGTACCGTAGCGGAGCAGGGCCGTCCGTGCACTGAGGTCCTGTCCGGAATCGATCTCGAACAGGAATCTGCCGGCCGGATCCGGCTCGACGTAGCGCGGCTCGAGCGGCATCGGGATCTCGACGGTCTCCGCAGGCTCGTCGAGGACCAGCCCGGTCGCCCCGTCTCCGGCCAGGGATCGCCATGCAAGCCGGGTTTCGAGGGGGAACGTCCCCGGAACGAGCGGGCCGGCCTGGACCTGGTCGAACGAGACCAAAAGGGTCTCGCGCGCCGAGTCGAACCGCGACCTCATCCGGATCCGGGGGTGACCGGCGCCTCCGACCCAGGTGTCGAAGAAGCCGGAGAGCCGGCGCCCGGAGGATTGCTCTAGGGCCTCCTGGAGATCCTCGGTGTACACGTCGGCCTGGCCGCGGAACAGCCGGCGGATGCCCGCCCGGGCCACGGCATCGCCGAGCAGGCCTTCCAACTCCCGGAAGACCCAGGTGCCGCGCCCCGCCGCGTGGGCATCCACGAGGTCCGACGGATGATTCCAGCGATCCCAGACGAGCGGCCGACGGTATCGCCCGGCCTCCGTGCGATAGGCATTTCCCAGGTCCGACAGAGCGGCCCAGGCCGCGCCCTCACCGCGCGCCTCCAGGATGCATCGCACGGCGAGGTGACGGGCGAGCGCCTCGGTGAGCCATACGTCCGACCAGGCTGCCGGCCGCAGTATGCCGCCGGCCCAGAACCGCGCAGCGAGCAGGGCGGCGCGGAAGTCGGTGCCCGGAGGGGCGCCGGAGCGGTACAGAGCGGACGGATCGGCGAGGGCGAGCCCCGATCCGATATCCTCGCCGGCCGGTCCGACGTTCACGAAGACCACGTGCGTCGTATCGACAGGCGGGCGCACGCCGGTTTCACCCTCCATGAAGCCCCACGCGGACTCGAACGCGGCCGAGAAGCCGGAGAGCCGACGTTCGAACTGCCGCGGCACGTGGTAGACGAACCGGCCCGACCGGACGATTCCGCCCGGCTCGCCGGTCACGACGACCAGCTGGTCCGCCGACACCGGCCAGGAATAGTCGACCACCGTCGTGTCCCCCGTGGCCGGCCGCACCCGCCCGCCGGTGATCACGGGGGCTCCGGTGAACCGGAGTCGAGCCGTGAACCGGTCCGACAGGTCCTGGGGAAAGGGAAGCCAGGAGACGCCCCCGGTCCTCGGTGTCCAGGTCCAGGTGCAGCAGTCGTCGCCCGTCGATCGAAGCGCATAGCCCTGCGGCACGTGGTAACGCACCCTCATGGCGACGGAATCGCCGATTCCCACGGGATCGACGCGGGCCGAGTCGATCCGAAGGCCCGGGCCGTCGAGCCAGGACGCGTCCGACCCCGGTGCGATCCTGACGGCCAGCGTCCGAAGCGACACGTCCCAGCCCCCTCGCTCCAGGATCCGGACGTCCGCATCCACGTGAAGCAGGTCGAATGCCGCATCCCGAAGCACGTGCACCGGAGCGCGGGTCGGATCCGTTCCCTGCGCCCGGGCACCGGGCACGCACAGGCCGAGGGCGGCCAGGATGCCGGCGAGCCTCATCGCTCCGTCACTTCTCTTCGGCAGGTACCGCATCGGGTCGGAGAATGGCCGCCAGACCGCCTCCCTGCGCCACCAGGGCCGCGAAACCGACCGTCACGTACAGCACGAGCTGGCCGGCGTGCGTAACGAGAGCGTAGGTCGCGGCTTGCGCCTGCGGCATGGCGAACAGGAGTACGAGCGCCTGGATCGTGATGTAATGATACGAGCCCACGCCGCCGGGCGAGGGGATCGCCACGCCGATGGCCCCCAGCAGCATGATGCCCCACGAGTCGAGCGCGGTGATGCCGTAGGCCGCGTCGAGTCCGAACATCATGAACGGAAGGTGGGCCATCGCGCCGTAGCACAGCCACATGCCCACCGTCGTGAGGACCAGCGCTCCGCGCCGCCTCGTGCGGACGAGCCCCTGGAGACCGTCGCTGAACGACCCCAGCGTGCGGCGGATGCGTCCTGCCTTTCCGTTCGGGCCGGAGACGGTCATGCGGCGGTACGCGAAGAAGCCCGCGACCCCAACGAACAGGGCGACGGCGGCAAGCACTCCGAGCGGAATCCGGTCTGCCCACACGGACGCGGGCTGGAGGAGCTGTTCCCGGAGCGGCCCGATCCGGTCCGTGAACACGATCGGAACGGTGAGCAGGGCGAGCGCCAGGATGGCCACGTCGACGACCCGCTCGACGACCACGGTCCCGAGCGTGGCACTGAACCGGATTTTGTACCGGGCCGCCACGTTGGCCGTGCGGATCACTTCTCCCAGTCTCGGCGCCGCGTAGTTGACCATGTAGCCGATCATGAGCGCTTCGAAGGCCCCCCGGATCGGCACCGGTGCCCTGGGTTCCTCGCCGTCCGGCAGGGCATCGAGCAGGAGCGTCCAGCGCCAGGCGCGCAGCCAGTGGCTGAACAGGGTCACGAACGCCATGGGGATGAGCCAGCCCCAGGACGCGGCCCGCAGGTCGCCGGCGACCTGGTCGAAGTCGACGCCCCGGAGCGCCAGGTACAGCAGCCCTCCTGCCAGGGCGAAGCTGCCGAGCTGGAAGAGGCGGTTGCGGGGTGGAGAGGCCATGCGGGCGGTCAGCTTCGCAGGTCCACGACCTCGACCCCGTCGGGGGCGTCGAATCGGAAGACGGAATCGTCCAGCGGCGGATTCTCCACCAGGTCGTCGAGGGTGAACACCATGGTGACCTCGTTGGCGTCGACCACACGGACGCTCGTCACCATACTGTCGGACTGCCGCATCGAAACGGCGACCGAGCGGAAAAAGTCGTCGGGGTTCCTGGGGAGAAGATGCAGGAGCCAGCCGTCGTCCGCCCGCTCCACCGTCTCGAACTGCCAGCGCTCGTCGAACCGGTACAGGAAGCCGGTGATGGAAAACGTGTACTCGTCCTCGACGTAGTCGCTCACGAGGACCTGCTGCTCGGAGGCGTCATACACCCACAGCGTTTTGGAGTCGTTGACCAGCGTGCGCGTGCGGGATTCCAGGCGATATCGGTCTCCCCGCACGAAGAGCGTCCCCCGGATGACCTCTTCTCCACTGTCGAAGATCGGTGAGGAGGTCCGCTGCGAAAATTCCGCACGGAACGTCCGGACGGACTCGAAGCGGGTGCGAAGCCGGCCCAACAGCGCTTCGCCGTCCTGGGCCGAGGCGGCCGGGGCGGCGGCGATGAGGCAGAGCAGCAGGCTGGCGAGGACTCGAGGCATCGGGATCAGGTGTTTCCCCTGACGACGTCTTCCAGCGCCCGGATGAGCGCATCGACGTCGTCGGCGCCGTTATACACGTGAGGAGCCACGCGGATCGCATCGCCCCGGACCGAAACGCTGATCCGTCGTTTTTCCAGCACCGTCCGAAGGCGATCGAGGTCGATTCCCTTCGGAGTCCGGATGCCGAACAGGTGCCCCGCCCGCCGCGTCGCCTCCTCCACGCCGTAGCCGAGCTCCCGCGCGCGCTCCACGACGGGCGCGGACAGGTGCCGGACCGTCGCCTGGATCTCGTCGACACCCCAGGACCGCACCAGCCGCAGCGCGGCGAGCAGCATGGGCATCAGGATGAAATTGCTCCGCTCGCCGACGTCGTACCGCGTGGCGCCGGGGGCATACTCCGACTGGTAGTCGACGAGGCCGGCGAAGCGCTCGCTCCCCAGGCGTGCGATCCAGTTCTCTTCCAGCGGGACGCCGTGGTCGAACCGTTCCCCGTAGAAGGCCACCCCGGTCGAGTACGGTCCCATGAGCCACTTGTAGCCCGCGCAGACGAGGGCGTCGGGCCGGATCTCGTCCATCGGAAAGGGAAAGGCGCCGACCGACTGGGTTCCGTCCACGATGAGGGCCGCTCCCACGTCGCGCGTCCGTGCCGCGACGGCGGCCAGGTCGAAGACCGTGCCGTCGGCCCAGTGCACGTGCGGCAGGGCGACGATGGCGGTGCGGGAGTCGATCGCCTCGAGCACGGCCCGGTTCCAGCCCTCGCCGCGCCCCGTGCCGGCGGGCGGCCGGACCGTGACCAGCTCGGCCCGCCGTTCCCCGGCCAGGCGGTGCCACGTGTACACGTTGCTCGGAAACTGCTCGTGCAGGAGCACGATGCGGGATCCGGGCGGTACCTCGAGATTCCGGGCGGCCGCGGCGATGCCGTACGAGACCGACGGGACGAGGGCGACACGCCGGGGATCCGCGATGCCGACCAGTGCGGCGAACTCCCCTCGAACCGCTTCGCCGTCTTCGAAGAAGTCCGAAGGGGTCACGAGTGCCGGATTCCGCTTGCGCCGGATGCCCTCGATCCCGGCCTCCTCGACCGACCGGGCGATCGGGGACATGTACGCACAGTTCAGGTAGTGCAGGTCGTCCGGAAGGGTGAACAGGGACCGCTGGGAGGGAAGCATCGCTGGAGGCCTGAATGTGCGACCAAGATACGGGTGGGCGCTCAGCCCGCCGTGCACGTGGCGACCGGCTCGTACCGCACGCCCGTGGCACCTGGAATGCTGTCGTACAGGGTGATGCTCCCGACGCCGAAAGGCTCCATCGCAAGGGCTTCGTGCTCCGCGACGAATCCGGACAGCCACTCCGGCCGTCCGCCCTTCATGCGGCCCAGGGTCACGTGGGGTCTCCACGGAACGGGATCGGGATCGACCCCGGCGTCGCGGCATAGCATTTCCAGGCCCTGTCGCACGTCGCGGACGTGGGCGTCCGCTTCGATCCCCGCCCAGAGCACCCGAGGACGGCCCGGATTCGGGAACGTGCCCACACCGCTGATCCGGGCCGCCCCTGTGGGCCATGCGAGGCGGGAGAACCGGTCGACGAGGGCACTGCGCGTCGTTTCGGGCACGTTGCCGACCCACCGCAGCGTCACGTGCAGACGATCCGGCGGGACCCGGCGCACGCCGGGAGCCGGATCGGGGAGGAGGGCCGCCAGCCTTTCGCGCTGGTCACGCGGCAGATCGAAGGCGAAGAAGAGGCGCAAGGGGACGTACCTTCGGGTCGGCTCGAGCGGCTTGCGGCCATGATACGGATGATCGTCAGCGGGGGACAGACCGGGGTCGACCGGGCGGCTCTCGACGCGGCCGCGACTTGCGGCATCACGACGGGAGGATGGTGTCCGAAGGGACGGCGGGCGGAGGACGGGGTGATTCCGGAGCGATATCCCCTGACGGAAACCGGGACCCGCGACTACGCCGAGCGGACCGTGCTGAACGTCCGGGATGCGGATGCGACCCTCATCCTTTGCCGTGGGCGGCTCGCGGGGGGAAGCCTGTTCACGCGGGATAGTGCGCGGTCCGAGGGCAGGCCGGTGCACGTCTGGAGCCTGGTGGATCCGGGAGGCATCCGCGAGACGAGGGCCTGGCTTCGAAGCACGCGCCCGGACGTGCTCAACGTGGCGGGGCCCCGCGAATCGGGTGAGCCGGGAATCCACGGGGAAGCCCTGGCGGCCCTGGTGGCGCTGCTCGGAGACGAAGCGGTTTCGGACGGGCCCCTCAGTTGCCCGACGGCGTCACCACGGTGAAGCTCAGCTCGTCGACCTTTTCCAGTTCCGATTCCATCCGCTCCTGCATCCGGTCGAGTTCGCGCTGCAGTTCGTCGATCCGGATCCTGACGTCGTCCACCGATTCCCGCAGGGAGATCGACGCATCCTCGTACCCGGCGTCGGCGAGCTGCGCGGCCTCCGCGGACAGGCGGTTCGCCTCTTCATCCAGCCGGACCTTCAGGGCGAGCAGCGCCCTGGTCCGGGCCGATCGCTCGGTGCGGACGTGGATCCCGTACTGGAATCGGGGCGCCACCACGATGTGCGGCGAAGGTATCACATGCGGCACCGGATGCATCTCGTGCACGACCACGGTCTCGCCGTGCGGGCGATGATCGAAGAACCGCTGCTTCACCATCGTGAAGATGTTCGCGACGAAGAGCAGCAGGGCAACGATGCCCAGGCCCATGATGACCCGGTCGCGCCGGGTGGTTTTCTCGGTAGACATGGGGGTGACCGGGAGAGATGGCAGGTGCGGGAAGAAGCGTCGTCCGACCTGTTTCTGAACGTCCCGGTACGGGAGATTATTGCCCGCAGTTGCACGGGCCGCGTGCCGCCTCCCGCATTCGGCCCGAAGGACGGCGGCCGGTCATACGGGATTGCCCTAGGCGAGGCGCGCCGTCGAGAAGCTGTCCAGGTCCACCTCGTCCTTCGTGTGCCAGCACCAGAGCGCCTGGCACGGAAACCGGTTCTCGTACAGCGCGCGACCCACGATGACCGAGTCGACTCCGACGTCCTTCAGGGAGGCGAGCGCGACGAGGTCGCGGTAGTCGCCCACGCCACCGGACGCCGTGATCCGCGTCGCCTTGAGCCTGGACCCCAGGGTGCGATAGGCCTCGACATTCGGGCCC
>JAHEEH010000116.1:5744-6556 GCA_024640835.1 Bacteroidota bacterium | reverse complement strand
GTCGGTCACGAGATGCTCCTGGTCATCGACGGGGACGACGCCCGTGCACGGGACATCGGATCCGAATTCCGGAGTGACGCGGGATCCTACCAGCGCGGGGAGGTCCGTTGGCCGTTGACGGACCTGGATCCCGGACCCCACACGCTGTCCGTGAGGGCATGGGACGTCCTGAACAACTCCTCGATGGCCGAGATCGATTTCGTGATCACGGAGGATGAGGGTCTGAGGCTGCGGAACGTGTACAATTATCCAAACCCCATGAACCGGGAGACCCGGTTCGTTTTCGAGCACAACCAGGCGCCGGGAACGCCAGCGGAGGTCGATATCCGGATCTACACCCTGGACGGTCGCCCCGTACGAACGATTCCGGCGGACGAAGCCCTTCCCTCGGGGATCCTGGGAGCCGGCCCGGTCCAGGTTGCATGGGATGGAAGGGATGACGATTTTGACAGAATAGCCACCGGGATCTACTTGTACCGTGTGCGCGTGCAAGTCGATCTTGCGGACGGTCGCAGGCAGTCCGCCGAATCGATAGAGAAACTGGCAGTAATCAGGTAAGGCTATAGCGAGTAGGAAGTTGCTACGAAGTGAGGGGCGCCGTTCGAGCGCCCGACGCCAGTTTCACCACCAAGTCGATCCGACCGACATGACGCTCCACACGCACGAGGGAGGTGCGGTATCCCGTCGCGGCGGCGCCCTGCTGCTGCTCGTCCTTGCCATCGCCTCCACCATTCCCGTCCAATGGGCACAGGCCCAGGTGGGCGGATCCGCCGTAGTCTTCCTGAAGATCGAGCCGGACAGCCGCGCCGCCG
>JAHEEH010000116.1:0-5734 GCA_024640835.1 Bacteroidota bacterium | reverse complement strand
ATGGGGAACGCAGGCGTGGCGCTTGCCGACAACGCGGGGGCCATCTTCTGGAATCCCGCAGGCCTGGCGTTCCAGACCGGCACCGAGGTGTCGATCACCCACTCGAACTGGCTACCGGAGTTCAATGCCGGGCTGTTCTACGAGTACCTGACGGCCAAGCATCACGTCCCGGGATGGGGGACGTTCGGAGCCCACCTGACCTACCTGTATCTGGGTGAGCACGAGGGGCGCGACGCCCAGAACAATCCTACCGGGACGTTCCGGTCGTACGACCTGGCGCTCGGCGGCTCCTACGGCGTGAAGCTGACGCCACAATTCGCGCTCGGCACCAGCGTTCGGTTCATCTACTCGAACCTGGCTCCGGGCCAGGTGGTCGGAGCCCAGGAGACCAAGGCAGGTGTCGCCGCGGCTTTCGATTTCGCCGGCCTCTACCGGTCGCCACGGATCTCCATGGGCACCATGGGGACGACGATCGCGGCGGGATTCAACCTCGCCAACATGGGGCCGAAGATCCAGTATTCGGACAACGCGCAGTCCGACCCGATCCCGACCAATCTTCGACTGGGCACGGCCGTCACGTTCGAGTTCGACGAGTACAACTCCCTCACGATGCTCGCCGATCTGAACAAGGACCTGATCCACACGGATACGACGACGGGAATCGCCGATCCCTTCTACGAGGCGCTGGTCTCGTCGTGGAAACCGATCCGGGTGCGCACCAACGCCCTGAACGAGGATGAGGCGCAGTACGAGACCCTCGGAGCGCTGGACCTGTTCACCGTCGGCCTCGGAATGGAGTACTGGTACGGTGCACCCCGACTCTTCGCCATCCGTGGCGGCTACTTCTACGAGAACCCGTACAACGGCAATCGGAAGTTCCTCACGCTGGGCGCAGGCGTTCGGTACAACATCATCGGGGTGGACTTCTCGTACATCTACGCGCTCGAGGAGAACTCGCCGCTGGCGAACACGATGCGGTTCTCCCTGCTGCTGGACTTCGGCCGCTAGCCCCACCGACGGGGCCCCTGACGGGCATTCGGCATGCAGCGATCGAGGGGCGGTAGAATACGTACCTGGCGGGCCGGTCGAACGATCGGTCTGATGGCGGTCGTTTCGCTCGGCACGCTCCAGGCCCCGCTCGCGCAGCCCGTGGTCCGACTGTCCGCGGAGTGGGCCGGCCTTCGGAAGACCGCGTCCGAGTACGGGCGGTCGACGATCGGAGCGGCGCCACTGCGCAGTATCGCAGCAGGAACGTACGACGTCGTGGCGCTGCGAGTGGAGTTCCAGCCGGACTCCTCGAGGTACACCACGGGAGACGGGACGTTCGACGGGCCCCTGTTCGCCGACGGGCTGGAGGCCTCGATCGATCCGCTTCCGCACGACGCCGACTATTTCGAGGCTCACCTGGCGTTCCTGGAGCACTACGTGTCGACCGTGTCTCACGGTCGGGTGGACGTCCGCACGCACCTGCTGCCGGACGTGGTCCGCGTGTCCGGGCGAATGGGCGATTACAGCCCGACCGGCCCCGGTGCCGATTCGGCCGAACAGCTCTCGAAGCTGGCCGCCCTGGCACGCGAAGCCTGGACCCTCGCTCCCCCGGCTCCCGGGCTTCCGCCGCTCAGTCCGCAGCGGACGGCCTTCGTGGTCTTTCATGCCGGAGTTGGGCGGGACATCGAGCTGGTGGGTACGACGCTGGACAAGACGCCGGAGGACCTGCCGTCGCTCTACTTCGACGGCGCGGCCCTGGACCGTCTCGCCCCGGGGCCGGCGCCCGCGATCGGCGGAATGGCGGTGGGCAACACCATGCTCATACCGCGCACCGAGAGCCGGCAGGGGTTCGATTTCATCGCAGACGAGCCATTCCTGGCCGAGTTCTCGATCAACGGGATGCTCGCGGCGTCCTTCCTGAACTTCCTCGGAGCACCCGACCTGTTCGACACGGACTCGGGTGAGAGCGCGATCGGTCCGTTCGGCCTGATGGATGGCCAGGGGATCTTCGCGATGAGCGGTCTCTTTCCGCCGCGTCCTTCCGCCTGGACGCGCACCTGGCTCGGGTGGGCGGATCCGCAGGTGGTCTCGGCGATCGATCCGACGGAGGTCACGCTGTCCGTTGCCGATCCGGGCGTGGCGCTCGTTCCCGTCTCGGACGGCGAGTATTTCCTGGCCGAGGTCCGGCATCGCGATCCCGGGGGATCGGGCGTGCGTCTGACCGTGTGGCGGGACGGCACCTCGACGGAAACGGTCTTCGCGAACGGAGACGAGGGCTTCAATCCACAGTCCGTAGAGGCCTTTCCAGGCGGAGTGGTGACGGCGGTCGAACCGTACGACTTCGCGCTGCCGGGAGGGCTTGACGAAGACGGGGATCCACTCCTGGGCGGCGTGCTCATCTGGCACGTGGACGAGCGCATGCTCGCCCGGGGCCTGCCGACCAACCGTGTGAACGCCGATCCCGCTCGGCGGGCGGTGGACCTCGAGGAGGCAGACGGAGCCCAGGACATCGGGTACCCGACCGGCGGGTTCTTCGGCCCTGCCTTCCACCTGGGATCCCCGTTCGACTTCTGGTACGCCGGGAATCCCGTGTCGGTCATCACATCGTCCGGAAACGAAGTCACGCTCTACGAGAACCGGTTCGGGCCGGACACGGTGCCGTCGTCTGCGTCGAACGGCGGCGGGGACTCGTTCGTCGAGATCGGAGAGTTCTCCGAGGCAGGACCGACCATGACGCTCGTCGTCAGGAGGGTCGGGGGTGACGGGCTCTCGATCGACCCGGACTGGTCGCGAGTCGACGACCTGTTTCCCGTTACCCGTGGCTGGTACGGTGACGGCGGCGTGCTGAAGCCGGCCGGAGACGGTTTCCTGGAGTATGCCGGTGCGCCGACGGGCCTGAGCAGGATCAGGGTGGTCGCCCACCCGTACGAGGGCCCCGGATCATGGGATGCGCCGGCCGCCGCGGGCGCCGAGCCCGCGAACCTGGGAAGCAGCGTCTACGTGGTGCACGAGGCCCATTCCGGCGGACCGTTCACCCTCCAGGTGATCTCCGGGTGGTCCACCGACCTGGGATACATCCCTCCCGGGACCATCCGCCGGGCCACGACTCCGGTCGTTCGCACGAACGAGGGGCACCTGTACGTCGGAGTCGTCGGGGACCAGGGACCTCGTCTCCTCCAGTACCGGGACCGGACGCTGACGGCACTACCCGAGGACGAGCCCCTGGTGTCGCTGGCTCTCACCCCGGACGGGAATCCGATCGTGATCGGGCGGACACGGACCCGCCTAGACGCGGCCGGCGCCGACTGGACCTATGCTGCCCTTCCGGATTCGGTCCGCCTGCGGCCGATCTTCGGGTCTGACCGGGACGGGGTGTTCGGCGCGATCACGAACCCGGTGACGAACCGTCTGCACCTGCTCCGGCAGGACCTGTCCGTCGTCACCCTGGACGTGGGGAATGCAGGGGTGTATGCGGGGGGAGACGTGGTCGATAGCGGCATCCCCGGAGACCTCTCGGCATTTCCGAGCATGGCCGACCTGGACGCTGACGGTCTGCTCGACGTGCTGGTCGGGGCAGGCTCCACGCTCTGGGCGTTCAACCGGTCGGGGGCCGTGGTATCCGGGTTTCCGCTCGCATTGAGGGCCCCGCTCGGACCGGGCCCACCCCTGGTGACGCGATTCACCGAGTCGGGCGGCGCCACGATCGTGGTCGGGGCGGCGGACGGGCGCATCGACGCGTACGATCTCGGCGCCCGCGGGAGGCAGGTACCGGGGTTCCCGCTCTCGGCCGGCAGGGGTCCCTCGATCGCTCCCATGGTTCACGAGGGCAGGCTCTGGGCCGTTTCGAGCGACGGGGGACACAGCGTCTGGGTCGTGAACGAGGATGCGCCGTCGGCTCAGCACCTGGTGGACGGGGGCAACAGCTCCTTCGTGGTTCTTCCGATCATGGGTCCTCCTGAGGCTCCTCCCGCGTCCTTGCTGCTGGATTCGGAGACGTACAACTGGCCGAATCCGGTGCAGGGGGGAGGCGGAACGTGGATCCGATTCCAGGTGACCGAGCCCGCGAGTGTGACGATCCGCATCCTGGATCTGGTGGGGCGGCTGGTGGATCGGCTGGATGTCTCGACTCCCGACGTCGGAATCCCGGTGGAGATTCGCTGGGACGCGGACGTTCCGAGCGGAGTCTATACAGCACGGGTACGTGCCGTCGCGCCAACCGGGGCCTCGTTCGAGAAACTGGTCAAGATCGCCGTGATCCGATGACGATGCGACTCCTGGCGATAGCGCTTGCGTTCGGAATCGCGGCTCCGGCCACGTCGCAGGTCAGACCCCGGGACATGGACTTCGCGCGTCCTGGTCTCGACTGGTACACGATTTCCACCGAGCACGCCCGCGTCCATTTCCACGCGGACTCGTCGGGCGCGGGCTCGAGCCGAACCGCCCAGGTCGTCGCGCGGATCGTGGAAGACATCTGGGAGCCGATCACTTCTCTGTACGACCACGAACCCGATGTTCCCGTATCGTTTGTCCTGAAGGATTTCGAGGACTACTCGAATGGTGCGGCCTATTTCTTCGACAATATCGTCGAGATCTGGGCGCCGGCGCTGGATACGCCTTTCCGCGGAGAACACGCGTGGCTGCGCAACGTGATCGCGCACGAGTTCACGCACCTGGTGCAGGTCCAGAAGACGATGAAGGCGAATCGCCGCCTGCCCTTTCTGTATCTGCAGTACCTCGATTACGAGGACGTGCTCAGGCCGGATGTCCTGTACGGCTACCCGAACGTCATCGTGTCGTATCCGATTCCCGTCCTGTCGAATCCCGCATGGCTGGCCGAGGGCACGGCCCAGTTCCAGCGGACCGGACTCGACTACGACCGATGGGACACGCATCGCGACATGATACTCCGGACGCAGGTACTCGCGGATTCCGCGCTCTCCCTGGCCGACATGGGGGGCTTCTACTCGCACACGAGCGTGGGCCGCGAGTCGGTGTACAACCACGGCTTTGCCTTCAGTCAGTACATCGCGGCCACGCGCGGGGAGGAGGCCCTCGCGGCCATTTCGGCGGCCCTTTCGGCCTGGGGCAACCCGACGTTCGAGCTCGCGGCGAAAGACGCCATCGGGATCGACGGGCGGGATCTGTACGACGAATGGATGACCCGTCTGCGCAGCGAGTACTCGGCGCGCACGGAGTCGATCCGGAAGTCAGGTGTCGAGGGATCGGTCGTCGCGGGAGAGGGATTCTTCAATTTCCACCCGCGGATCTCGCCTGACGGCCGGCGCCTGGCCTGGGTGTCGAACCGGGGCCAGGACTTCGGTCTGCTCTCGATCTTCGTCCAGGATCTCGATCGCCCGGATGGACAGGCAGGCCTGATCGAGATCGACGCGGGCCGTGCAACGGGAGGGTATACCTGCTCATTCGGCCACCGGATCGTGCCGGCCGGCTCGGGTACCATCGCATGGCGGCCCGACGGCGCGGCCATCGTGTACGCGCGCGCGTCCGACCGGTCGGACGGCCGGCTTGTATCCGACCTGTGGGAGGTGAGCCTGGAGACTCGGAAGAAGCGCCGCGTGACCGACGGTCTTCGTGCCAGCGACCCGGCCTGGTCGCCGGACGGACGCACGATCGCATTCGTGACGCAGGAGGACGGTACGTCGAACCTGGCGCTGCTGGATGAGGGCTCAGGAGAGGAGCGCCTCCTGACCCGGTTCGGGAGCGGTGAGCAGGTGTCCGAGCCGAGATT
>JAHEEH010000115.1 GCA_024640835.1 Bacteroidota bacterium | reverse complement strand
AAGAAACTGAACGTGCTGATCGGCACGATGATCGAGGTGCCGCGGGCCGCCGTGACCGCCGACGCGATCGCGCGCGAAGCGGAGTTCTTCTCGTTCGGCACGAACGACCTGACCCAGATGACTTTCGGTTACTCCCGCGATGACGCCGGAGTCTTCCTGCCCGAGTACGTGGACGCGAAGATCCTGCCGGACGATCCCTTCCAGACGATCGACGTCGAGGGTGTCGGCCAGCTGGTCCGGATGGGAACGGAGCGGGGCCGCTCCACCCGGCCGAACCTGAAGGTCGGCATCTGCGGGGAGCACGGAGGCGATCCGCACTCGGTCCACTTCTGCTACGAGGTCGGCATGGACTATGTCTCCTGTTCGCCATTCCGCGTGCCGATCGCACGCCTGGCGGCGGCGCAGGCGGCATTGGAGAACGAAGGCTGACGGGCCCCGGTCCGGAAGATCACGACGGTGCGGCCTCCTCCCGGGGGCCGCGCCGTTTCGTTTCACCGCGATCCGGCGGCTGAAACCTGCCGCACCGGGAGCCGTCTACTGCAGGAAAAGATGCCCGGCCGGCCCTTCTGGTCGGTGCGGAGCCCCTTTCCGACAACTGTAACGGTGAGTCATGAGCGACGACAAGCACGAGCGAAGCGAGGCGTACGGGAAGACCCGGTCGGCCTTCGACGGTCTTTCCATGGACGAGCGGGCCGCGTTCCTGGTCGATTCGATGGTGGCCATGATGGCCGAGGGTGTCGGGCAGGCCGGCAAGGTGGTGTCGAGCGTTCTCGACGACCTGGCCGAGAAGCTGGACGACTGCTGCAAGGAGGACGACCCGGCCGAGGCACCCGCGCCGAAGGCCCGAGCCAAGGCGGCGAAGAAGGCCCCGTCCGCCGGCAAGAAGACGCCCGGGTCGCGCAGGTCCAGGTCCGGCGGTGGAACCGCCTGAGGTACCCGGATGACCGACCCGGAGCGGCGAATCGTGGAGTTTGACCGCCTCAACTGGCTGGGGAAGGCCGTATTCGTTACGGGTAACGTGGCCCGTGTGGTCGGAGGTATCCTGGAATTCGTGGTCGAGCGGACCGCCGATCTCATCGGTGAGGCCGAACGGGCCTTCCACGAGGCGCTGGACGACAGCGTCGAGGATGCGAAGATTCTGGACGAACAGGCGGGCAGCAATCCCGACTGATCACGCGTAGGCCGGTTCGTCGCCGCGCGAAGGGCCGTTGGCGGTGTGCCCGTTCGGGACGTCGCCGGCCTCGACCCTGAAGAACGTGTCCGGGCGCATCCGGGCCTGTCGCACGAGGACCAGGTCCAGCACCTCCCTCATGCGGGAAACGTACTCGACGCTGAGTCCCTTGAGCGCCCTGGCTTCGATCTCCGCGACGTCCTTCCGGTTCTTCTCCGGTAGGATCACCTTGCGGATGCCGGCACGCTTGGCCGCGAGCACCTTCTCCTTGATTCCCCCCACGGGGAGCACGAGGCCGCGCAAGGTGATCTCGCCGGTCATCGCCACCGTGTTCCGCACGCGGCGCTGCGTGAAGATGGACGTCAGGGCGGTCAGCATGGACACGCCGGCGGAAGGCCCGTCCTTGGGCACGGCTCCGGCCGGCACATGAACATGCAGGTCCCAGTACCGGAAGGCGTCCCGAGGGATGCCCAGATCGTCCGCGTTGGCCTTCACGTACGACAGGGCCGCCTGGGCCGACTCCTTCATCACGTCGCCAAGTTGGCCGGTCAGGATCATGCGGCCGGATCCGCGGGACACGGAGGCCTCGATGAAGAGGATGTCGCCTCCGACGGGGGTCCAGGCCAGGCCCGTCGCGACGCCCGGGACATCGGTCCGCTCGGCGACGTCGGACGTGTAGCGTCGGGCCTTCAGGTAGCCCTCGAGATCGCCCGCATCCACCGTCTCTCCGTCGCTCTCGCCGGTCGCCACCTTGCGCGCGACACCCCGGGCCACGGCCCCGATGGTCCGCTCCAGCTGGCGGACGCCCGACTCCCGGGTGTAGCCGTCGATGATCAGCCGCAGGGCGCCGTTCCTCAGCCGCAGTTGTACCTCCTTCAGACCGTTGCGCTCGGTCTGCCTGGGGACCAGGTACTGGCGGGCGATGGCGAGCTTCTCTTCCTGGGTATATCCGTTGATCTCGATGAGCTCCATCCGGTCCCGCAGCGGTGCCGGGATCTGCTCCAGGTAATTCGCCGTCGCGATGAAGAGCACCTTGGACAGGTCGTAGTCCAGCTCCAGGTAATGGTCGTTGAAGGCCACGTTCTGCTCGGGGTCGAGGACCTCCAGCAGCGCGCTTGACGGATCCCCGCGGAAGTCCGCGCCCAGCTTGTCGACCTCGTCGAGCATGAAGACCGGGTTGGCCGTGCCAGCCTTCTTCATGCCCTGGATGATCCGTCCGGGCATGGCGCCGATGTACGTTCGGCGATGCCCGCGGATCTCGGCCTCGTCACGCATTCCTCCAAGGGACATGCGGACGAACTCGCGACCGACGGCTCGTGCAATACTGCGGCCCAGGCTCGTCTTGCCGACTCCCGGAGGCCCGTGGAAGCACAGGATGGGCGCCTTCATGTCTCCCTTGAGCTTCAGGACCGCCAGGTACTCCACGATGCGCCGCTTCACCTGGTCGAGACCGAAGTGGTCTTCGTCCAGGATCTCCGCGGCCCGATTGAGGTCCAGGTGGTCGTCCGAGTGCTCCAACCAGGGGAGGTCCAGTATCCAGTCGATGTAATTGCGGGTGACCGAGTAGTCGGGAGAGGCCGGATTGGACCGTTCCAGCTTCTCGATTTCCTTGTCGAGGGTCTTGCGGGCATGAGCGGGAAGCTCCTTGTCGTCGGCGCGGTCGCGCAACTCCTCGGCGTCCCGACTGGCGCCTTCACTTTCCCCGAGCTCCTCCTGGATGGCCTTCATCTGCTGGCGCAGCAGGTATTCACGCTGCTGCTGGTCCACGTCCGTCTTGACGCGGGACCGGATCTCCTCGGATAGTTGGAGCACCTGGAGTTCCCGGTTCAGGTGTTCCATGATGAGGTTGGCCCGCTTGGTGAGCGGCAGGGTCTCGAGGAGGGTCTGCTTCTCGCCGACGTCCACCTGGAGGTTGGACGCGATGAAGTGGATCAGGAAGGTCGGGGACTCGATGTTCTGGATCGCGTAGGCCGCCTCGGAGGGCAGATTCGGCGAGAGGTTCACGATCTGGATCGCCAGTTCCTTGATCGACCGGACGTGCGCCTGGATCTCGACCCGGCTGGAGGGAGCCTCCTCGATCAGCGGCAGCACCGTGGCCTTGAAGTACGGGTCGTCCTGGATGAACTCCTGGATGCGAAACCGGCGCTTGCCCTGCAGGACGATCGACTTGGATCCGTCGGGCATCTTGATGAGCTTGAGGATGGTCGCGACCGTCCCGGTCTCGTAGAGATCGGCGGGCTCGGGGTTCTCCGTTTCGGCGGCGCGTTGGGCGATGACTCCAACGAGCCGATCCCCGGCGAACGCATCCTTCACCAGGCGCAGCGACGTGTCCCGGCCGACCGTAATGGGGAGCACCACGCCCGGAAAGAGCACCGTGTTGCGCAGTGTGAGAATCGGCAGCACCTCCGGGACGTCGGACGTGCTCATCGCATGCTCCTCGTCGGGAGTCGGCAGCGGAATACTCTGCTCGGGATCCTCGTCGATCAGAACCCGCGGTAGGAAAGACATGAATCAGAAGGCGAAATGGACGGAAGAGGCCTTGGCGGGCGTGAGGAGAGGGGTGTTCAAAAACTGCGCCAAAGGGCGGTCTACTGTCAGGGTGACCGGCGAGTGGCCGATCTGTCAGATCAGGCGGCGGATGGTGTTCTCGACCTCATCGATGTGGAACGGCTTGGCCAGCACCGCACCGACGACCTCATCCGGACTGCCCGTGTGCGTGTCGCCGCTGAGGAGGATGACGGGCAACGAAGCGCCACGACGCCGGAGCTCGCCCGCGAACTCGCGTCCGCTCATGCCCGGCATGCCCTGGTCCGTGATGACGAGGTCGAACGGACGTTCCGACACGAGATCCAGCGCCTCCGCGCCCGAGGCGGCCTCGAGGACCTCGTGTCCGCGGAGTGCGAGCAGCCGCCTGAGGACGCTGCGCACCATGGCCTCATCGTCCACCACGAGGATCCGGTAGGTCACTGCGGGATCGGTCGGGGCCTCGGCTCCGGTGCCCTTCTCCGAATCGGGTGCGGCGGGAAACGAAAGCGCGAAGGTCGTGCCGGAGCCCGGCTCCGACTCGACCGCTATCGTCCCCCCGTGCTCCTGGACGATTCCGTACGTGACGGCGAGGCCCATTCCGTTTCCGAGGTCGCCCTTGGTGGTGAAGAGCGGCTCGAAGATGCGCTCGCGAACCTCGACCGACATGCCGATCCCGGAGTCGCTGATCCGGAACCCGGTCTTTCCGTCCCCGGCCCACGTCTCGAAACGGATGACACCTCCGTCGGGCATGGCCTGTACCGCGTTCAGTATGAGGTTCACGAGCACGTCCCGGAGTTCGGAGGGCGATCCCATCAGAGGAGGAACCCCCTGCACGCGCGTCTCCACCCGGATCTCGATGCCCTGCCGCCGGGGCTCGTTGTACCAGTAGGGCCTCGTGAGGCTGATGCCGTCCCGTATGAGTGCGACGACGTCGACGGGGGTGTAGGAGGCCCGCTGCTCCTGTCGGATGTACCGCTGGATCCGTTCGACGAGCGACGCGCCGTCCCGCGCTGCTCTCTCGATCGTGGTCACATGCTCGTCCACGCTGCCCGATTCGAGTCGGTCGGCGGCCACACGGAGCAGCTCGGTATGGCCCAGGATGGCGCTCAGCAGGTTGTTGAAATCGTGCGCCATCCCCATGGTCATCCGCCCCAGGGTCTCCATGCGATGGCGCTCCGTCTGGGCGCTGGACCACGACTCGGGCTGGACCAGCAGTTCGCCGGTCACGGTCACGGCCACGATCCGGTCGGGATCTTCCGGTCCGCGGACAGGGACGAAGTGCAGGAGCAGAGGGGTGGGCCGGGCGCCACTCGACACGAGGAACAGCTGTCCGGTCACGAGGTGGCCCTGTGCCGCGTCCCTCACGCTGGAAGCCGCGGAGAGGGCGTCCTGCGGGTCGAGCCTGCTCCACGGGTCTTCCGAATCCCCCAGGAGTCGCACCCAGGGTCGGTTCCGATGGACGGCCCTGCCATCGACGCCGAGCGTGGCGACGTACAACTCGGTGATCTGACCTGCGAGGGGGTCGGGCGTGATCATGGGCGACGTGGGGACGCTTGTGCGATCGGGCAGGGATCAGGATGGTCGGAACCATCCGACCGGCCCGGATCGTACCTTCCCGCCGCACGTTCTGGTCCCCGAATATAGCAACCGCGCACCACCGTCCATGTGGCACGACTCCGTACTCGGCACCATCGGGAACACTCCGCTCGTCCGGCTCAACCGGGTGACCAGGGGCTTGCCGTGCCGTGTCCTTGCCAAGGTGGAGTTCTTCTCGCCGGGCGGATCGGTCAAGGACCGTATCGGAGTCACGATGATCGACGCGGCCGAGCGGGATGGCTCCCTTCGACCCGGCGGCACGATCATCGAGGGAACCAGCGGCAATACGGGCGCAGGCATCGCCCTGGTGGCGATCGCCCGGGGGTACCGGTGCCTCTTCACCACGACGGACAAGCAGAGCCAGGAGAAGATCGACGTTCTGCGTGCGCTCGGGGCCGAGGTCATCGTCTGTCCGACGGCGGTCGCGCCGGAGGATCCGCGCTCCTACTACAGTGTCGCCCGCCGGCTGGCCGACGAGACGCCCAATTCGGTCTACCTGAACCAGTACGACAATCCCGCGAACACGGAAGCACACTATCGTACCACGGGGCCGGAACTGTGGGAGCAGACGGGGGGCCGCGTCACGCATTTCATAGCGAGTGCCGGAACCGGTGGGACGATTTCCGGGTGTGGTCGCTACCTGAAGGAGCAGAACCCGGACGTGCGCGTCATCGGCGTGGACACGTTCGGCTCCGTGTACTTCAAGTACTTCCACACGGGAGAATTCGATGAGGACGAGATCTATCCGTACGTGACCGAGGGGGTCGGGGAGGACATCCTGGCGGGCAACATGGACTTCGGTTGCGTCGACGACTACGTCCGCGTCACGGATCGTGACGCGCAGATCATGACCAGGCGACTGGCCAGGGAGGAGGGCCTGTTCGTCGGGCAGTCCTCGGGTCTCACCGCGCACGGCGCAGTGGACTGGCTCAAGGCCCATGCCGCCGACCTCAAGGCAGACGACGTGGTCGTCGTCCTGCTTCCGGATTCAGGATTCCGGTACCTGCGGAAAACGTACAACGACCAGTGGATGCAGGACCACGGCTTCCTGGAGTCCAGGCCGGAGCTGACCGTGGGGCAGATTCTGTCCGGGCGCAACGGGCAACGCGGCCTGGTCACTGTGGAAGCGGAGCGAACACTGGGTGAGGCGGTCTCGGCCATGACCGAAGCCGGCATCTCGCAGGTGCCGGTCATGGAGGCGGGCGAGCCCGTCGGCAGTCTCCTCGAAGGCCGGATTCTCCAGGTGCTGGTCGGATCGCCCGGCGCCCGCGACCTTCCGGT
>JAHEEH010000114.1 GCA_024640835.1 Bacteroidota bacterium | reverse complement strand
GGGAGCCGCTGATCCGACACGTGCTGGCGGGCTCCGGCGGAACGGGCCTCGTCGACCACCTTGCCCGCGCCGGGGTGCTTCCGCCCGGCGGCACGCTCGATCTCGATCCGGCCATGGAAGCCGTTGTCGACCGGGATGCCTCCTGGCTGTACGATTGGACGGCCGGAGTCCTGCCGGCCGTCCTGCCAGTGGACTTCCGTCCTGCCTGCGCCGACGGTCTCGAAGCACATCGCCGCGGGGCAACGGACACGACCGAGCTGGCGGTGATCACCGCATCGACCGCGTCGTGGCTCCGCGCGCTGGTCTCCGATCGCGGAGTTGCCCCGGACCAGGCCGCGGCCTCGATCCACGTCACGGCATCGGCCGGTCCCCTCTTCTTCCCGACCATCGCCCGGTTGCGCGCCCTCCGCCTGCTGCTATTTCGCGTGGCGGGCTCGTTCGGCGTCAGCGACGAAGCGACCCGTCGCATACCCGTGCACACCCGGACGTCGCCCAGAATCCATTCGGCGTTCGACGCGTGGACCAACCTGCTGCGCGCCACTACGGCCGGCACGGCAGCGGTCATAGGAGGATGCGACAGCCTTTCGGTCACCCCCCATGACGAGCACACCGAGCGCTCGGATCGCGGTCGCCGCCTGGCGCTGTCGCTCCAGGCGCTGCTTCGGGAAGAGGGCCGTCTGCACCTGGTCGAGGACCCTGCTTGCGGTTCGTGGTATGTCGAGTCGCTCACCGAAAGAATGGCCGAGGCCGCCTGGCGCCGTTTCCAGGAAATGGAACTCCAGGGCGGACTCGATACCGCAGCGGGTGCGGGAGCCCTGGCGAAAGTGTTCCGCGATGAAGCCCGCGAGCAGGAAGAGGCCTTCGATCGTCGAAAGCTCGTCATGATCGGGGTCAACCGGTACGCGGAGCCTTCAGAGCCTCCGCCTCCTCCCGGAAAGGCCCACGATGCCCTCCGACCGTCCGCCCGGCTCGAGGCCCTTCGGTCCGCCATGCATCCCGAAAAGACGCACGGACATCTCCATGCACCGGCGCTGCTGGTCTCGTTCGGCGTCCGGCGCGACTGCGGCCCGCGATCCTCCTTCGCCACCGATTTCCTCGGGTGTGCCGGCATCCGGTTGGAGGGTCCGGTCCGTGTGGAGACCGAGGAGGCGATGACGGCCGTCGTCAGCGAATCCGAGAGCCCTCTCATCGTGCTCTGCGGGTCCGAAGAAGCCTTCGAGCGGTTCGGGGCCGCAGCAAGGCGCGGGCTGGAGGGGCGGCGCCGTGCTGCGACGCTGGTTGGCGTGGGGCGTCCCCCTGACGGGGAGCCCGAAAGCTGGTTCATGGACTCCTGCATCGACGAATCGAAGGCGCTCGTGGCGGGCCTGGGGCAGATCCTGTCGGCGGCCGGCCTGCGATTCGAGGCGGAACGATGACCATGCGCCCCGATTTCTCCCATGTCGCGTTCGATCCGACCTGGCGGCCACGGCAAGCGCCGCCATCCGGTGTGCCGGCCGGGTCCGCCGAGGGAATCCCGATCCGGACGGTGTACGGTCCTCGGGATACCGAAGGATTGCATCATGCGGATACGGGCGCCGGTGCGCCACCCTTCGTGCGGGGACCGTACGCCTCCATGTATGTCGGGCGGCCGTGGACCATTCGACAGTACGCCGGCTATTCCACCGCCGAGGCGTCGAATGCGTTCTATCGTCGGAACCTGGCGGCGGGACAGCGGGGACTGTCGGTTGCGTTCGACCTGGCGACCCATCGCGGATACGACTCCGACCATCCTCGGGTGGAAGGAGACGTGGGCAAGGCGGGGGTCGCCATCGATTCGGTCGAGGACATGAAGATCCTCTTCGAAGGAATACCTCTCGACCGCATGTCCGTCTCCATGACCATGAACGGGGCGGTACTGCCCGTCATGGCCTTCTTCGTCGTGGCGGCGGAGGAGCAGGGTGTCGCGACGGAGGCGCTGGCGGGGACCATACAGAACGACATCCTGAAGGAGTTCATGGTCCGCAACACCTACATCTATCCGCCGGATGCTTCCCTCCGCATCGTGAGGGACGTCCTGGAGTTCGCCGCGCGCCGGATGCCCCGGTTCCACTCGATTTCGGTGAGCGGGTATCACATGCACGAGGCCGGGGCGTCGGCCGATCTCGAACTGGCCTATACCCTCGCCGACGGGCTCGAGTACCTGCGCCTCGGGCTCGCCGCCGGACTGGAGATCGACGCGTTCGCACCGCGGTTCTCCTTCTTCTTCGGCATCGGGATGCACCACTTCATGGAGATCGCGAAACTCAGGGCCGCGCGACTTCTCTGGAGCGAACTCGTCCGGCCGCTCGGGCCCAGGGACGAGCGAAGCCTCTCGCTCCGGACCCATTGCCAGACCTCGGGTTGGAGCCTCACCGCGCAGTCGCCCTTCAACAACGTGGCCCGGACGACGCTGGAGGCCACGGCCGCCGTGCTGGGCCATACCCAGTCGCTCCATACGAACGCGCTCGACGAGGCCATGGCGCTTCCGACGGACTTTTCTGCGCGCATAGCCCGAAACACGCAGCTCTACCTGCAGGAGGAAACGGGCATCCCATCCGCGATCGATCCGTGGGGCGGGTCCCATTTCATCGAGCGCCTCACGGCGGACCTCGCTGCCCGCGCGAGGACACTCATCGCGGAAGTGGAGGAAGCGGGCGGTATGGCACGGGCCATCGAGAGGGGCATTCCGAAGCGGAGGATCGAGGAAGCCTCAGCGCGTCGGCAGGCCCGCATCGATGCCGGCATCGACACGATCGTAGGGCTGAATCGCTTTCAGGACGCGTCCGAGGACGCGGTCGACCTTCTCGAGGTGGACAACCGGGCAGTTCGTGAGCGCCAGGTTCGACGGCTCGAGCGCGTCCGTTCGACGCGGGACCAGGCCGCCGTCGAGGCCACCCTGGCCGCCCTCGCGCGTGCCGCGTCCAGTGGCGAGGGCAACCTGCTGGACCTGTCCGTCGATGCGGCTCGGGCCCGTGCGACGCTCGGAGAAATTTCCCTCGCGCTGGAGCGTGTGTTCGGGCGCTACGAGGCGGATATTCCAACCGTTTCCGGCGTTTATGCATCTGAAATGACCCACGATCCCACCTTCGAGCAGGCGCGTGAACTCGCCGACCGGTTCCTGATCCGGCACGGGCGAAGGCCGCGTATCCTCGTGGCCAAGCTGGGGCAGGATGGGCACGACCGTGGTGCCCGTGTCGTGGCGACGGCATTTGCCGACCTGGGGTTCGACGTGGATGTGGGACCTCTCTTCCAGATGCCGGGAGAAGCTGCCATGCAGGCGGTGGAGAACGATGTGCACTTCGTGGGCATCTCGAGCCTTGCGGGCGGTCACGCCACGCTCGTTCCCGCGCTCGTCCAGGCTCTGGCGGAGTTGGGGCGCCCGGACATTCTCGTGGTCGCAGGCGGCGTCATCCCACCGGGCGATTACGACGCCCTCTACCGGAGCGGCGTGGCAGCGGTGTTCGGGCCCGGCACGGTGATCCCGGCTGCAGCCGCCCGCCTCCTGTCCCTCCTTCTGGACTCCTGAGCCCGTGACTGACCCTCCCGATCACGGACTATCCGTTCGGCCGGCAGCGTCCGGATCGCCGAGCGTCAATCCCGACCTTCGGGTATCGCCAGTGGCCAGGCCGGACGTGGCCGACCTGTTCCGCGCCCTGCGCCGGGGGGACCACGGAGCGCTGGCGAGGGGCATCACGCTGGTCGAAAGCGCGCTGGAGGGAGACCGCGCCGTGGCGCTGGAGCTCCTCGACCTCTGTCAGCCCTTTTCGGGCGGCTCGGAGCGCGTGGGGTTTTCGGGTCCCCCGGGAGCAGGCAAGAGCACTCTCATCGACGCTCTCGGCGTACAACTCGTGGAATCGGGAAGACGCGTCGCCGTGCTGGCCGTGGATCCGACGAGCGAGCGCACGGGCGGGAGTATTCTGGGCGACAAGACCCGGATGGGACGCCTCGCGGCTCTACAGGCGGCGTATATCCGGCCAACGCCCTCGGGAGGAGCCTCGGGAGGGGTTGCACGCCGCACCCGGCCCGCCATTGCGGTGCTCGAGGCAGCCGGGTTCGACGTGGTGCTCGTGGAGACGGTCGGTGTGGGGCAGTCCGAAACGGCCGTCCGGCACATGGTCGATACCCTCGTGCTCCTCAACCTGGCCGGAGCCGGCGACGAGCTGCAGGGCATCAAGCGTGGCATCGTGGAGGCGGCGGACGTCGTGGCCGTGACGAAAGCCGACGGTGCGAACCTGGATGCCGCGGTGTCGGCCCGGGGCGAGCTCCGACAGGCCCTTCACCTGCTTCCGTCGGATGAGACGGACTGGCGCGCGCCCGTTCTCACCGTTTCGTCCCGCGCGCCCGCATCCGTATCGGCCCTGTGGCAGGCGGTCGAGGAGCACCGGGACCACCTGGTCCGGACGGGCGCACTCGAGGCATTGCGGCGTTCGCAGCGCTCCCGTTGGCTGAGGGACGAGCTGACGGATCGGTTGCTGGAACGGTTCCGCGGCGAGGCGGGTGTAGCCGAGGCGCTCCGGGAAGCCGAGGCAGACGTCGCCGCCGGGAGGCGACATCCGTACCGTGCCGCGGACGATCTCGTGCGCAGCCTCGTACGCGAGGGTCGCTAGCCGAGACACTCCGCTGCGCGCACCAGGCGTCGGACGCAGGTGTCACGTCCCAGAACGACGAGGAGCTCGAACAGCCCCGGTCCGGTCGTGACACCGCTCACCGCGAGGCGGACGGGATGAATGATCCGTCCGGCCCCGATCCCTCTCTCCTCCGCCAGGTCGCGGAGCACGGATTCCAGCCCGTCGTGGTCGAACCCTTCGTCGGACGGCATTCGGTCCGCAAGGGTTCGGACGAGCCCTGCCGAATCCTCCTTCCAGCGCTTCCGGACCCCTTGCTCCTCGTACGAGACCGGATCGTCGAAGAACCAGCGCCAGGTGGTTGCGAGGTCCTGGGGAAACGCGAGCCGTTCCGAAAGAAGGGCCACAACCCGTGCCGTGTAGGACGCGTCGAACGTGATACCGGCCGCTTCCAGTGCAGGGCGGCTTCGGGCCGCAATCTCGGTCGGATCGACCGACCTGAGGTGCTGCAGGTTGAACCACTGGAGCTTCGCCACGTCGAAGTGCACACCGGCCGACCCCACGCGCTCGATGCTGAACACCTGCACGAGTTCCTCCAGGGTGTACACTTCGCGGTCGTCTCCCGGGTTCCAGCCCAGGAAGGCCAGGTAGTTCAGAAGCGCGGAGGATTCGTACCCCTCCTCCCGATAGGCCGACGTGAAGACCGGAATGCCCAGCGTGTCGGCATTCCGCTTGGACAGCTTGCCTCCGGCCGGGCTCAGGATCAGGGGCAGGTGGGCCATGGCCGGGGCCTCCCAGCCGAAGGCCCTGTACAACAGCATGTGCTTCGGGGTGGACGGGAGCCATTCCTCACCCCGGATCACATGGGTAATGCCCATCAGATGGTCATCCACGACGTTGGCGAGGTGGTAGGTCGGCATTCCATCCGACTTCACCAGCACCTGGTCGTCGACCGCGTCCGTCGAGAAGGTGACCTCGCCGCGCACGCTGTCCGTGAACCGGACATCGGATCCCGGATCGACGCGAAGCCGCACGACGTAGGGTACCCCGTCGTTGACGAGACGCGCGCTTGCTTCATCACCCAGCGAGAGGCTGTTGCGCATGGCCAGTCGGGTGGTGGCGTCGTACCGCGGATTGGGATTCGCCTCCGTGGCAAGCCGGTCCCGCATGAGGTCCAGCTCCCCGGGGGTATCGAATGCCAGGTACGCGGCTCCATCCCGGACCAGCTGCTCTGCGTGTTCCGCGTACAGCGCCCGCCTTTCGGATTGCCGGTACGGACCGACGCGCCCGGGCTTGCCCGGTCCCTCGTCGAACGCAAGGCCCGACCAGTCGAGAGCCGACAGGATGTCGGCCTCCGCGTCATCGACGAACCGCGAGCGATCGGTGTCCTCGATCCGGAGGATGAACACGCCGCCGTGGCGTCGCGCGAACAGGAAATTGTAGAGGGCCGTCCTGAGGCCGCCGATGTGCAGGTATCCCGTTGGAGACGGTGCAAAACGGACGCGTGGAGCGGCGGTATCCGAATCGGGCATGAAGTACCGGAGAGTTACCGAACCCCTGCAAACTACAAGAGCCCGGAGTAGGAACCATCCGCAGCGCCTCCGCGTGTGTGGGACGCTTTTCGGAGACCGACGAGTTTCCACCCGGCCATCATGATCATCTGCTTTTTCCGACCGTGAATATACCCGTTCGCAACGCCGCTCTCTCGATCGCAACCGCTCTCGGCCTGGCCGCGTGTGCCGGGTCGCTTCCCACTTCCGGCACCCGGCCGTCGGATGCCGACGTTCTTGCCGTCATCGGGGGCGAGCCGGTCACCGTGGAGGAGTTCGAAAGCCAGTACATGCGGACCGTGGGAGACACGCTCCATGCGGCCGACGACACGCCGGCGGAGTACGAGGATTTCCTGCATCGGTACGTGGACTTCCGTCTGAAGGTGATCGAGGCGGAGCGTCTCGGATACGGTGACCTGCCCGATCTCAACGCGGAGCTCGAGACGTACAGGGGGCAGCTTGCGCG
>JAHEEH010000113.1 GCA_024640835.1 Bacteroidota bacterium | reverse complement strand
CTCATCATCATCCACGCCGACCGGGCCGAGATCGTTTCGGAGGGCCTCGCCCTCTCGATCGACGAGATCGAGGGGCTGATGGCCGAGCCCGGCCTGCTGCAGACCTATCCCTCGGCCTATCGTGCCGGGCGCTGACCCTCCGTCGCCCTTCCGACGGGCAACATCCACACTCCCATGCGATTCCTCCCTCTTCTCGCGCTCCTCATCGCCCTGCCGGCCGCGGCCCAGGACGCCCCCCTGTTCACCCGGGATTTTCCGCCCGAGGAGTTCGCCCAGCGCCGCGAGCGCGTCTACGACGCCATCGGTCCCGGCGCGATCGCCGTGATCCAGGGAGAGCCCACGCCGCGGGGCTACGTGCGATTCCGCCAGTCGAACGAATTCTATTACCTGTGCGGCATCGAGGTACCCCACGCCTATCTCGTGCTGGACGGCGCGAACCGGAGAGCCGTCGTATTTCTCCCGCACGTCGAGGCCGGACGCGCGGCGAGCGAGGGGAAGACGCTGTCCGCCGACGACCCCGACCTGGTCCGGGAGCTCTCCGGCATGGAAGGGGTCGCCGCGATCGAGGAGCTATCGACCGCACTGCACGGCATGATGCGCCGCGAGAGCCTGCCCGCGGTATACACGCTCTTCAAGCCGGCCGAAGGCACGGCCGAGAGCCGTGACCTGGGTGTCCGCCGCATCAACGACCGGCTCGCGGACGCGTGGGACGGCCGGCCCTCCCGCGAGGCGCATTTCATCGGCTTGCTGCGCGACCGGCTTCCCGGCGTTGAACTCCTTGATCTGAATCCGACCCTGGACCGGCTCCGCATGATCAAGAGTCCGCGCGAGATGGAGATGATCCGCACCGCGACCCGGCTCGCCCAGGGGGCCATCGAAGAGGCGATGCGATCGGTGGAGCCGGGTGTCGTCGAGCACGAGATCGACGCCGTCGCCAAGTACGTCTACTACCGCGGAGGCGCCCAGGGCGACGCGTACTACTCGCTCGTCGCCAGCGGCCCCAACGCGTGGTACCCGCACTACCACCAGGGAGCGCGCACCATGCAGACGGGCGAGCTCGTCCTCATGGACTACGCGCCGGACTACGGATACTACATGTCCGACCTCACGCGGATGATGCCCGTGGACGGCCACTTCTCAGAGGCACACCGCGCGCTGTACGGCTTCTACGACGTGGCCTATCGGGCCATCCTCGCGCATATCAGGCCCGGGGCCACGCCGAACCAGGTCAAGGCGGAAGCCGTCGCCGACATGCGGGCGGCGCTGGCGGACTGGTCCTTCGCGGAGCCCCGTCACCGGGCGGCAGCCGAGACCTTCGTAGAGGGCTATGCCTCCTCCACGAGGGGTGAATACGGAAGCCTGGGGCACTTCGTGGGCATGTCCACGCACGATGTCGGAACCATCGACGGTCCGCTCCGCGAGGGCATGGTCTTCACGATCGAGCCGGCCCTCCGCGTGCCCGAAGAACACCTCTACATCCGCAACGAGGATCTCATCATCATCCACGCCGACCGGGCCGAGATCGTGTCCGGGGGCCTCGCCATGTCGATCGACGAGATCGAGGCGCTCATGGCGGAAGAGGGTATGCTCCAGACGGTCCCGGGCGTGCTCCGGTAGGATCGAATCCGTCAGGCATCCGGGTCGGCGTACGGTCGGCGGATCTCGCGCAGGGCGAATACGCCCAGTGTCAGCACGCTGAGCGGCACCACGAACCACAGGGCGGCCGCGACCATCTCGTCGACCGTCGACGATCCGACGGCCGCTGCCACGACATACGCCGCGTAGGCGCCGTAGTACGTCAGGAACAGCGCCCCCTCCCAGCGGTCGATCCGGTGGCCGGTGAAGAAGATCGGCAGGCACGCCACCGCGGCGGCAATCACGATCGGGAAATCGAAGCGCAGGACCTCCTCCCCGATCGGCAACCCGCCGGGCGCCGCGATGGCCGCCACGCCGAGGACGGCCGTGAGGTTGAATAGATTGCTGCCCACTATGTTACCTACTGCCAGATCACGTTCTCCGCGAATACTCGCGAGCACGCTGGTAGCGAGCTCCGGCAGCGACGTCCCCAGGGCCACGATCGTCAGGCCGATCGTGAGCTCCCCCACGCCCAGACGGCGCGCGATCGCCGTCGCGCCATCCACCATGAGGGTCGAGCCCGCGACCAGCAGGGCGAGCCCGACCAGGATCAGGAGTCCCTGGACAGCGGCGGACACCCATCTCCGCCTGCCCGGTGCTTCCGCGGGGCCCGGCGCTTCGCTCCGACCCTTCCGGACGAGAACCACCGTGTAGGCCACCAGCAGCGCCACGAGCAGCAGGCCTTCCGCAGGACCGACCGTCCCGTTCATCGACAGCGCCCAGACGCCGACCGACACGGCGACCATCACGGGCACGTCGAGCCGGACGAGCTGGCGACCCACCCGGAGCGGGGCGATGAGGGCGGACACGCCCAGGATGAGCAGCACGTTGAGGATGTTGCTGCCCAGTACGTTGCCCACGGCGAGATCTCCACGCCCACCCGCCGCGGCGACGGCGGAGACGGCCAGCTCCGGTGCGCTGGTGCCCGCCGCGACCACGGTCAGGCCTATGACGAGTGGAGGCACCCGGAACAGCGCCGCAAATCGCGACGCTCCACGAACCAGGAGCTCGGCTCCCACGACGAGGAGCGCCAGGCCGACGGCGAGGGAAAGCACGGGCATCATGATGAACGGGAAGGACAGGACGGCAGCCGGGGCGCCCCCGCGCCCTCCGGGTCGGTATTCGTACAGTGCCGTACTTTCCCCCTGTACTCACCACGGCGCCGATGTTTCTCCGCCTTTTTCCCGCCATCCTCTCGCTCGTCGTCCTGGCGGCCCACTTCGCGCGGATGGGCAATTTCGTCGTCGTCCTGCTGCTCCTGGCGTGCGTCGGCCTTCTGTGGATGCGGCGCCCATGGGTCGCCTATGCGATTCAGACCCTGCTCGTCCTGGGCGTCATCGTCTGGATCCTGACGGCGGCCGGCATCGCCCTGGCCCGCATCCAGACCGGAGAGTCCTGGCTGCGGATGGCCCTCATCCTGTTCGGCGTCACGTGCTTCACGGCCTACGCGGCGTGGCATTTCCGGCATCCGCGCCTCCGGGCGTGGTTCGGGACGGGCGGATCGACCGCGAAGGACCCGTCTGCCGAACCTTCCGCCGAGACGTCGTGACCCCCCTCGACCGGCTGTACCATGCCCGATTCGCCGTCTGACCGCATCTACTCCGAGGAGGAGATCGGACGCCTTCTGAAGCGGGCGGCCGAGCTCCAGGGCAAGTCGGGCGGCCGACCCACTCTCGGACTCACGCTCCCGGAGCTGCAGCAGCTGGCCCGCGAGTCGGACATCGACCCGTCGTTCATCGAGGCCGCGGCCCTGGAGCTGGCGGGGGCCGACACCGAGGATGAATCGGGCTTCTTTGGCGGGCCGCTCACGCTCACGATCCGTCGCCGCATCCAGGGAAAGGTGTCGGAGGACACGTTCAACCGCATGGTGTCCGAGGCCCGGCGCCGGTTCAAGCGCACGGGCACGACGAGCGCCGTGGGCTCGACACGGGAATGGGCCACCGAGACCGTGCACGACCAGAGCGCGAGCTTCAGCCTGAGGGAGCGCGACGGCCACACGGAGATGGAGCTCTTCTGGACCGAATCCGAAATCCTGCCCATCCCGTTCGTCACGACCCCCATCGTGGCCTCGCTGATCGCGATTCCCATCGTCGGCGAAGAATTGCACCTCCCCCCCGTCTGGGCCGTGTTCACCGTCCTCTTGTGGGCGCTCACCATGGCCTTCACGAGCCGGACCGTGTTCCGGGCGGTCACGGCCAGGCACCGACGACGCGCGAGGGAGTTCGGTGACCTGCTCGTGGAAATCGCCGACCAGGAACGGCACCGTACCGTCGAAGAAGCCCGTTCGGGGGCGGAAGCGGACCGCGCGCGGCCCCGGGACCATGGTCCCCGCCTCGAGCTCGACGAGCCGGAAAGCCCTCCAGAGCAGTCGGAAGGGCCCGTCCCCGGGCGATCGCGGACCGTGTAACGGCACTCAGCGTCCGTACAGGAACCGCAGCATCCCGTCGGCCCGTCCCGCCCAGGCATCCTCATTGTGCGGGGCCCCGACGTCCTCCACGTACGCCAGGTCCACGCCCTCGGTCCATCCCTTCGCGACGAGCGCATCCCTCAGTGCCCTGGCGCCCTGGACGGCGTTCGGTCCCTCGGCCGTCCCGATGTCGAGCCATACCGTCGGCCTCGCGGAGAAGGACGCGTCCCGCACGAGGTCCAGGATGGCGCTCCGGCCCCACCAAACGGACGGCGAGACCACGAGGAGCCCGCCGAACACGTCCGGATACCACGCGCCGATGGCCATCGTGATGAGCCCTCCCAGCGACGATCCCCCGATCGACGTGCCGTCGCGGCCGGGCTGCGTGCGGTAGGTCGCGTCGATGAAGGGCTTCACCTCGTCGACCAGGAACCGGGCATACGCCTCGCCCCCTCCGCCACCCATCTCGCGGGACGCCGTGAAGCGTTCGACCCGGTCATTCTTTTCGGCTTCGACGCGAATCGCCGTCTCCTCGGACGGCACGAACCAGCCGTCCTCCGTGCGGAAGGCCGGAATCCACCCGTCCTGGTCCGGCCAGCGCACTTCCAGGCGCGAGTTGCCCCGGAATTCCACTTCGACGGCCGGATCGTCGACCATGCGGAACGTCCCAGCGAGCGGACTCGAGCCGGACCCCTCCCCGGTGCGCTCGAACTGCATCGCGAAGCCGCCGGGCACCGGGGTGTAGTCGAGCACGCGGTCGGCCGTGTTGGCGACACCGACCATGATGATCGGCCGGATCCCGCCGTCCCCGATCAGCGTGGTCGCCGTCTCGTCCATGCCCCATTCCGCCGAGGCGGCCCTCCGGTCGAACACGTTTTGCCCGTCGTGCAGGTACAGCACCGGGTAGCGCCGATCGGGGTCGGCGTCATACCCCGGGGGAAGCCACACGATCAGATCGCGGGCGCCGACCGTGGCGCCGCTGCCGAAGCTGGCATGCTGTACGATCGTCCCCGTGTAGCTGGGCGGAATGGGGTCCGGAGAATCCTCGAAGTCCCGCTGCACGACAGGCATGGTCTCCCGGTTCATCCACCGGTTGTCGCCGCGCTCCCAGCCGCCGTTCGGTACACCCGGTCCCGCCAGGAAGACCTTGTACTGGATGATCTTCGGCGCGTCGTCCCCGAAGGTGACCGTTACCTCCCACGTGCCGTCACCGTCGTCGTCCGTCATGGGCAGCGATTCGCTCCAGGACAGGGGCGCGGCCGATCCGCGGAGTCCGACCTGGACGGAGTCGGCCGTGAACCAGCCCTCTTTCGCAGGTCCCGACATGCCGATCTCGAAACGGACCGCGTTCGTATCGGGGGCGCCGCAGGAGGCGACGAGGAGGAGCGGAAGCAGGATACGGAGTCGCATCGACGTGTTGGACTGGTTTCGAACGAGATCGGAATCGGGCGGTGCGGGTGGCGGCGGTGCGCTCGCGACGGTTGCCGTGGCGGTGGCGGATCGGCCGTGGCGGATCCGTGGCGACAGTTCGGTCGCGACGGTGGGTGCGGCGGTGGGTGCGGCGGTGGGTGCGGCAGTGCCATGGTACACACTGAGTGGATTCCTTACCCACGGCCTCCGCGAGTAAGGTGCTGCCTTACTGGCCACCCGTCAGGAGTAAGGAATTCGACGAGGCAGGTCAACGACCACCTGCCACAACCGGCCGAGGGGCACCACCCGGCAAGGCGGCAAGACCCACCCGTCACCCACCCATCACCCAGCCGAACACCCGGTAGGCGAACAGCGTGATGATGGCGATGAACCCCAGGTTCAGCACGAATCCGGCGCGGGCCATCTGCGGAATGCTCACGTGTCCCGACCCGTAGACGATGGCGTTCGGAGGGGTCGCGACCGGCAGCATGAAGGCACAACTGGCGCCCAGGACGGCCGGTATGGCCAGCACCATGGGATCCTGCCCGATGCCGATGGCCAGGGCGGCGATGACCGGCAGGAAGGTGGCCGCCGTCGCCGTGTTGGACGTCAGTTCCGTCAGAAACACGACGGTCGTGGTGACGATCAGGACGACCAGGATGACGGGCAGCGAACCGACGCCTCCGAGCGACTCGCCCACCCAGAGCGACAACCCCGTCCTCGTGAAGGCGCCCGCAAGACTCAAGCCTCCGCCGAACAGCAGCAACGTGCCCCAGGGGAGGCGGCGGGCGGTCCGCCAGTCCATCGCGAAAACCCCTTCGGACAGCCTCACCGGGATGATGAACAGCACGAGCGCTGCCGCAATCGCGATTCCCGAGTCCGAGAGTCCGGGAATCCACCCCTCCAGAAGCGGCCGGGTGATCCACATCGTTGCCGTGAGCCCGAAGACGACGGCCACGATGGCCTCGCCTCGACTGACGCGACCCAGCTCCGCGAGTTCGGATTCGACCGTCTCGCGAGCGCCGGGCAGTTCTCGGATGCGAATGGGGTTCGTGACGCGCGTCAGCACGAGAAAGGCCACCGGGAGCCCGACGGCGACGACCGGCAGCCCCACCTTGAGCCACTCAGCGAAGCCGATCGCCCGCCCGTATTCCTGCTCGAAGAACCCGGCCATCAGCACGTT
>JAHEEH010000112.1 GCA_024640835.1 Bacteroidota bacterium | reverse complement strand
CGGCGATCAGTCCGGCCGGGACCGCGTGCCGGGTCTTGCGGACGTTGATGGCCCCGAAGTAGACGGCGATGATGTAGAAGGTCGTCTCCGTGGATCCGAACATGGTCGCCGCGATCTTCACGATGATCGAGTCCTCGCCGAATTGCCCTATGAGGTCCAGGACGATCGCGGCCGATCCTGAACCCGTGAGCGGGCGGATGATCATCATCGGCAGGACCTCGGGCGGTACGCCGATGAGCGACAGAACCGGCCTCATGCCCTCGATCACGAATTCCATGGCGCCCGAGGCACGGAACATGCCTATGGCGAACAGGATGGCTACGAGGTAGGGGATTATGGTCACGGCGACGCTGAAGCCTTCCTTCGCTCCGGTGACGAATTCCTCGTACACCGGGACCTTCCTGTAGAGGCCGTAGAGCGGGAATCCGACGATCAGCGCCGGAAGGACGAAGACCGAAAAGACGTCGATTACGGTGCGGATGGTATCCATGACGATCAGACGGCTTCGGGTTCACGGTTCGGATCGGTGCGTCGGTACCCGGGCAACCGCCCGAGCAGCTTCGCCGCCACGATGCCCACGATGAGCGAGATGGCCGTCACGATCAGGATGGCGAAGATGAGCTTGTTGATCTGAAGGCCCATGATCGCGACGAGAAGAACCGGAGGCACGAGCTGCACCGATGCCGTGTTCATCGCCAGCAGCATCACCATCGAGTTCGTGGCCGTGTCCTTGTCGGTACTCAGTGTCTGAAGCGATTCCATGGCCTTGATGCCGAGCGGGGTCGCGGCATTGCCCAGGCCGAGCATGTTCGCCGACAGGTTGAGGACTATGAGGCCGAGGGCAGGGTGGTCTCGGGGGATATCGGGGAAGAGCGGCCGCAGGATCGGCTGGGCCAGCCGGACCACCACCTGGATGAGCCCGGACGCCTCGGCAATCTGCAGCAGTCCCATCCAGAGGGCGATGACCCCAATTAGTCCCAGCGCGATGGTCACCGCGGTCTCGGCCATCGAGAACGCCGCGTCGGCGATGGCCTGCATCTTGACGAATCGCACCTGGCCGAACTGCACCCCCGCCGTCGCGACGGAATCGCCGACCACGGCCAACGCCGTGACCGGACCCCGGAGGTCGTTGTCCCTGGCCGACGTCATTTGCCGGATGGTACCCAGGGGCTCTGGCAGATCCGCGTCCCGACCGAAGCGGAGCTCCCGGCCGTCGGCATTCTGGATAAGGGTCCCGTCCAGAAGTCCCGGGTCGGCACCCTCGAGGCCATACCGGTCCTCGAAGTCACCGAAACGGACGAGGACGGGAACGGCCCGCCGGTCTGCTCCATACCCCTCGGGAAACTCGATGCTGACCGGGACAGGCTCGCCGTTCCGATACGTGTCGCGCGCAAGGTCCCGCACGTCGTAGACCATGGCGAAGACGAGACTGAATCCGATCAGGCCCGCCCAGATGTAATTGAGCATGAAGGCATCCGTCGTCTGCGGCGCTCATGATAGCGAATGAACGCCCAGCCACCCAAGAACGTTGAAGACGTGGACGGGACGAAATGAAGGCCGGAGATGATCATCACCGTAATCGGGGCGGAGTGCACGGGCAAGACCACGCTCGTCCGTTTCCTTGCGGGTCACTACGGCGTTCCCTGGGTGCCTGAAGCCGCCCGAGTGTTCGTCGAGAGGGAGAGGCGTCCGGCGCGGCGGACCGATGTCGAGGCAATCGCCGCGCTGCACCGCGCGCTCGTTTCAGGCGCCCCGAACGGGCCCTTCATCTTCTGTGACACGGATCTGCTGTCGACGGTCGCCTATGCCCGGCACTACTTCGGTTCGTGCCCGCGCGCGCTCTCGCGGATGGCGCTCGGGCGGCCGGCGGACCTCTACTTGGTTGCGGCCGACGACCTTCCGTGGGTAGCCGAATCGGACCAGCGCGGCACGGAGGACGACCGGGCCCTGGTCCAGAACCGGATCCGGAAGCTGGTCAAGCGGTCGGGCAGTCCCTGGGCCGAGGTCCGGGGACAGGGCCAGGGACGCCAGGAGGCAGCCGTTCGGGCGATCGATCGGTTCCTCGGAAGAAGCTAGCTCCCTAGAAGGCCCCGACCCAGACCGCCTTGCCGGTCGTACCCTGCGGTACGAACGCCACGGGTCCGTGCGCCGCGTCCAGAAGCGCCTGCCGGACGGCCTCGGGAGAGGCGTCCGGATGCGCGGACAGGTAGAGTGCAGCCGCGCCGGCGACATGCGGGGCAGCCATGGACGTTCCGGTCATCGTGGCCTTTTTCGTGCGATCACCCGGCTGTATCGATACCACGTCGACACCCGGTGCCAGCAGATCCACGAACGGACCGAAGTTCGAGAAGGGGGCAAAGCCGCCCGCCCGGTCGAAGGCGCCCACCGTGAGAGCGGCGGATACGTGGGCGGGTGTAACGACCGATGCATCGACACCCTGGTTGCCCGCAGCCACGACCACCACGACGCCCACGGACACGGCGTAGTCGACCACCTCGTCCAGCGCGGTAAACTCCGTCGTGCCGACGTTCTCGCCGATCGACAGGTTCACTACCACCGGCCGCGTGGGCTGCGCCCGCCTTGCGGCGATGACGTGCTCCATGGCGGCGATGACGACCGAGACGTCGGTCGATCCGTTGTCATCAAGGACCCGCAGGTTGTGTACACGGGCCCCCGGAGCGATGCCGACGACGCCCTCCTCGTTGTCGATGGCTCCGATCGTGCCCGCGATGTGGGTGCCATGGCCGTCGCCGTCAGAGGGGTCGAAGTCGGCTCCCCGGAAGTCCAGGGCGTCGACGACGTTTACATCATCGCTCGTCACGCCGGAGTCGATCACGTACACGTCCACCGGTACGACGCCCGTCCCGTCGCCGGAAACGGTGGAGCTGGCCTCACCGCCCACAGCCGAGACGTTCCAGGGCACCACCTGCCCCGGCCGGTTGGAGGCGTTGCGGGCTACAGGTCCGGAAACGGCGAAGTCGGGCTCGATCCAGGCGATCTCGTCATCCTGGATCAGCGCATCGAGCAGCTCCCGGAAATCGGACGACCCCGTCAGGTCGTCGACCGTGATCGCGATGCCGAGGAACGATTCAGTGAATCGATAGCGTTCGAGGATGCGGTATCGCTCGAGGATGCGGTATCGCTCGAGGATGCGGTATCGCTCGAGAATGCGGTATCGCTCGAGGATGCGGTAGCGTTCGAGAATGCGGTATCGCTCGAGGATCCTCTGCTCGTCCAGGCCGATCACGAGGGAGAGACTGTGTGCGTTCTTCGACGCGACTTCCGGGGCAGAAGACGGCCGAACGGCATTCTCGAGCAGGTCTGCATGGCGCAGTTTGGGAGACGTAACGCTTCCCACGTCGAGCAGGGCGCGTGGAGACTCCGAGGCGTCGCCCGTGAAGGAGTCGGCGCAACCCGAGATGACGAACGCAAGCAACGCGGCAGAAGCCAGGCGCGCCAGGCCGAGGGAGTGGAAGGGTTTCATGGCAGCCTTGACGGATCCGTTGGTGTCAGGTCGGTCCAGTGAGGAGGGACCGATCCGGCTCGACGTAACGGACGGCATCAGGAGTCCGGGCCACCTCGTGCGGCGTTCGCACGTCGAGCCCTACGGGTATCGGCTGCCGGGGCGCCCTGCTTAAGCGCAACCCGTCCACGGAAAGGCGGTCGCGGATCGCGACCGAAGGATGAGCGCTATCAGGCGATCAGATGTGCCGCAATGAGATCGGCGAGCGTCACCGCCGGATCCGGCATGCGTTCGAGCACTTCGCGGGGGAGGCGCACGAGGACCGCCTCTCCGACGGGCAATGCCGAGGCGCCCCGGTCGATCACCAACGTCCCGGAGCCCGGATCCATTCCCGGGGCAGGATCCACGAGGACGTCGGCCTCGACGGTCGACGATGCGCCGAACGCCACCACGAGGTGCCGCCCGGGGAGACTGTCCGGGCGATCGCCGGACGGCGAGTACCAGATGCGAAGCCGCCGGGCCATGGCGCGGACCGTCTCCCATTCCTCCGGGCCGGCGATCACCAGGCATGCCGGGGCCCCTGGAGGACCTGCACCGTTTAGGGAGATCGCATTTCGCAAGTCATTCTGGCACAACTCGATCAGCACGCCACCAGCATCCTTCGGGTGGACGAAGAAGATGCGCTTTTCGTCGGCACCCGGGGCAGGCGGAGCGAGCAGGCGGAAGCCCGCAGCCTCGAGACGCGCAAATGTGGTCTCCAGGTCGCCGACTTCGAACGCCAGGTGATGAAGACCCCCGCCATGCCGTTCCAGGTAGCGGCCCATGGCCGAATCCGGGCCCAGGGCCTCGAGCAACTCGATCTTCGCAGGCCCTGCCTCGAAGAAGGTCGTGCGCACCCCGGCGGCCTCCACGATTTCGGTGGCATACGGGCGTCGGCCGATGATCGCCTCGAGGATCGCGGCGGTCTCCTCGGCGTCGCGGGTGGCGATGCCGACGTGCTCGAGTCGTCTCATGCGGTGGACAGGGGTCGTTTCACTCCGTGTTCGTGTGCTGAATAGGACACGCGCCGCACGGAAGCAAGCGGACCTCACCCCACGAACGGAGTCGGGAATCCCCCACGTCCCGGCGCCAACCTTTGCACGATCGGTCGTACAATCGATCAGTCCACGATCGGAACGCCCATGCGCGCGCCCGCCTTCCTTCTGCTGACCGTCTTCGCGCTCGTCAAGCTTCCGGACGTGGCTTCCGCGCAGCCTTCCGCACGGGAAATCGTGGAGCGGGCCGACCGGCTGACCCGGGGCTCCACCCAGGAGGGGCGGTACGAGATGCGGATCGTCCGGCCGGACTGGGAACGCTCGACCACGTTCGAATTCTGGTCGGAAGGGACGGAGAAGTCCTTCATCCGCGTAGCCGAACCCGCCCGGGACCGGGGCGTGGCGTTCCTGAAGATCGGGCGCGAGATGTGGAACTACATCCCGCGGGTCAATCGCGTGATCAAGATCCCTCCTTCGATGATGCTCCAGTCCTGGATGGGCTCGGACTTCACGAACGACGACCTGGTGAAGGAATCGAGCGTCGTCGAGGACTACGAGCACCGCCTGCTGGGATCGCAATCGCTGGAAGGCGCGGAGGTCTGGCACGTGGAGCTCATTCCGAAGCCGGAAACCGCGGTTGCCTGGGACCGAATCGAAGAGTGGATCCGGAAGGACGACTACGTCCCCCTCAAGGCCGTCTACTTCAACGAGCGGGGCGAGGTCACCCGGACCATGCTCTTCACGGAGATCCGGCGGATGGGTGGACGCGTCCTCCCGACCCGCTACGACCTGATCGAGGAAACCCGGCCGGGGCGCAGGACCGTCCTCATCCTGGAGGAGGTACAATTCGACCGACCCATCGCCGGCAACGTGTTTTCGCAGCAGAATCTCCGCCGCGGGTCGTGATATGAAAGAACTGATGGTTCTTGCGTGGCGAAACGTCTGGCGCAACCGGCGTCGAAGCCTCATCACGATTTCCGCGATCGTCTTCAGCGTGCTGATCATCACGCTGACACGATCGCTGCAGTATGGTTCTTATGATGCGATGGAGGCTTCGGCAGTCCGGATGTACACCGGGGAGATCCAGATCCAGCGTCCGGGCTACCGGGAGGAGCAGACCCTCGCGTATGCGCTGGACGGAGACGAGGGGGCGTGGCGTGCAGCTCTGGACTCGTCTCCCTGGCTCCGCGCGTCCACTCGACGTCTGACGGCGTTCGGACTGGTCAGCTCGGATGCGTCGAGCGCCGGGGCCATGGTGATCGGCGTGGAGCCGGAGGCCGAGCGCGAGGTGAGCCGGTTCACCGACCGTGTGACGGTCGGTCTTCCCCTGCAGGGAGACAGCGGCCAGGAGGCTCTTCTGGGCCAGGTGCTTGCACGGAACCTCCAGGTGGAGGTGGGCGATACCGTCGTGGTGCTCACCCAGGGATGGCGCAACCAGATGGGTGCGGACCTGTATCGCGTTCGCGGGCTGCTCCGGACGGGAAGTGTCGAGATGGACCGCGGCATCATGGTGCTCACGCTCCGAGACGCCCAGCTGCTCTTCTCCATGGAGGACCGGTTCACCGAGGTGGTGCTCCGGACGGATGATTTTCGCCATGCTCCGGCCTACGCGCAGTTCATTCGGGACGACCTTCCGGAAGACCGCTTCAGCGTGTTCGACTGGGACACGCTCATGCCCGAGCTTCGCCAGATGATTCTCCTCGACAACGTCAGCGGGGCCATCTACCTGCTGTTTCTCCTGGTGCTCGTCGGGTTCGAGATCTTCAACACGACGACGATGAGCGTCATGGAGCGTGTGCGGGAGTTCGGCGTGCTGCAGGCTCTCGGAATGAAGCCGGAGCGGATCGCGACGCTGGTGCTTTCCGAACTGGCCATCAAGATCGGCGTGGCCCTGCTCGTCTCCATCGGGGCGAGTGCGCTGCTGCTCTGGTACCTCAACGGGCACCCGCTCCCCATGCCGGCAGACTTCGCCGAGATGTACGAGGAATTCGGCTTCTCGCTGGATTCCCTGGTCTTCTCCACGAGGTCTGCCGTGTTTCTCGAACCGCTGGTTTCGGTCGCGGTCATCGCCGTGCTGGCGACCATCTATCCGGTGGTGCGCGTGTTCCAGCTCACGACGATCGATGCGCTCCGGAGGGGC
>JAHEEH010000111.1 GCA_024640835.1 Bacteroidota bacterium | reverse complement strand
TCAGGCACGACGGGCGGGGTGTGGGCATGATGTACCTCGTCTCGACCGCGGTCGGTCATCCGGAGCTGGAGGCCTGGAAGTACCCGCTGCCCGGTGACAGCCTGATCTTCCGGATCGAACGCGTCGTGATCCACGTGGACGAACCGCGGGTCGTGCGTCTGCAGATGCCGGTGGACGACCATCGGTCGACCATCACCGACCACATCGTCGACCGTGGCGAATGGGTGGACGTCGAGTGGAGTCCGGACAGCCGGCGCCTGGTGTTCGTGTCCACGTCGCGTGACCACAAGACCGAGGTTCTCCGCGTGGCGGATCCGGAGACGGGGGCCGTCCGGGACGTGCTGACCGAAGTGGAGGACACGTTCTACGAATCGGGGTTCGACGTCGTCAACAACCGGCTGCTCGACGCCACGGACGAGTACATCTGGTATTCCCAGCGGGACGACTGGGGGCACCTGTACCTCTACGACCTCGCGACGGGACAGGTCAGGAACCGCATCACGAGCGGAGACTGGAAGGTGCTCGGTATACAGCACGTCGACGAGAAGAGCCGCACGATCTGGTTCACCGGAGCGGGGCGCGAGGCGGGCGATCCCTACTTCCAGTACCTGTACTCGGTGAAGATGGACGGCTCCGACCTCAGGCTCCTGACGCCCGACAGCCTGAATCACACGGTGACGTTTTCTCCGTCCTTCCGCTGGTTCATCGATTCGGCCTCGTCACCGGACACGCCGCATGCGATCACGCTGCGTGACGCGCGCACGGGCCGGCTCGTCACACCGCTGGAGCAGGCGGACATCTCGGATCTCCGGGCCACGGGCTGGAAGCCGCCCATCCCGTTCGTGACCAAGGCCAGGGACGGTGAGACGGACCTCTACGGCCTCATGTACACGCCCTCGAACCTGGATCCCGACGGCAGTTACCCGGTCCTGAACTACATCTACCCGGGGCCGCAGACCGGCAGCGTCGGAAGCCGCAGCTTCGTCGCGGCGCGCAGCGACAAGCAATCCGTGTCGGAGCTCGGCTTCGTGGTCGTCGAGATGGACGCGCTGGGATCGCCCATGCGGTCGCACTCCTTCCACGCCTTCTACTACGGCAACATGGGGGACAACGGGCTGCCGGACAACATCACGGGCATCCGGCAGCTGGCGGAGCGGCATCCCTTCATGGACGTGGAGCGGGTCGGCATCTGGGGCCATTCCGGGGGCGGGTTCGCGTCGACGGCCGGTATCCTGCGATATCCGGACTTCTACGACGTCGCGGTGTCCGGAGCCGGGAACCACGACAACGCGACCTACGAGGACGACTGGGGCGAAAAGTGGCAGGGCCTGCTGGTCCACAACGAGGATGGCACGACGACCTACGACAACCAGGCCAATTACCTCGTGGCCGGGAATCTCAAGGGCAAGCTGATGCTCGCGCACGGTTCCATGGACTCGAACGTGCCGCCGAACAACACGCTCCTGGTGGCGGAGGCCCTCATGAATGCCGGAAAGGACTTCGACATGCTGCTCTTTCCGAACTCACGCCACGGCTTCCGCCAGGGGGACTACTGGACGCGCCGGCGCTGGGACTATTTCGTCAGGCACCTGCTGGGTGTGGAGCCTCCCAGGGAATACCGCATCGGCGGCTGAGTCCGTGGTCACCAGTTGTCGGTCCGGAACGGGGACGCCGGAAGGCCCTCCACGTTGAAGAGGTTGGCCGTGTCGGGATTGTCGGCCCAGGCGTAGCGCACGGCGACAGGGCGGGGAACCCGCGGGCTCGACACGATGACCTGGTCACCGAGGATCCGGGCGTCCGCCCACACGAACTTCCGGTCCGCTCCCGCGATCGCGAATCCGGTCAGCCGATCGGCCGACGCGTGGCCCTCGGCCCGAGGGGCCTCCGTGGGGCGCTCCACCGCCGTGAGTCCGCCGCCCACGTGGTCGAACCCGAGCAGGACCCGGCCGCCGTCCACCGAATGATCGCGGTACTCCGGGCCCGAATACACGATGTCCTCGCCGTAGGCCAGCGCACGGGCGGCCAGCCCCAGCCGGTAGCCCACGTCCTGCTTGTTCTTCGGATGGATGTCCTCCGCCTCGCCGATGTCGATGATCACGGCCTGGGCCGTGTTGGAGACCGACAGCGTCGCGCCCTGGGACTCGCGCAGGACGGCCCAGTCACTCTCGGACGGCTGGTCGTGCGAAGCCATGTAGTTCGCGAGCTGCACCCACACGAACGGGAAATCGCCCACGCCCCACCGCGTTCTCCAGTCCTGGATCATGGTCGCGAAAAGGTCCCGGTACACCGGCGCGTCGTCGCCCCCCGCATTGGATTCGCCCTGGTACCAGATGGCCCCCGCGATCCGGAAATCCAGCAGGGGGTGGATCATCGCGTTGTAGAGGATGACCGGCACCTGGTTCTTGTTCGCGGTCATCACCATGTCGTCGAGGCCGGGCACCTCGGCCACCCGGAAGCCCCAGTCGCCTCCCAGAGGGCGTCGCCCCGAAACCGTCTCCACGAAGACCTGGTCGCTTCCCCCGGCGATGCCACCGCCCCCTCCGGTGTCCTGAACCCTCACGGCGATCACGTTCAGGCCCTCGCGCAGCGCCGAGGCAGGTACCTCGTAGACCCGGGGCACGTTGTACGACATGTCCATGCCGCCGACTTCGGTACCGTTGACCCAGGTTCGGTCGGAATCGTCGATCTGGCCCAACCCGAGCGTAACGCCGGAGGCCGCGTCCGCCGACGAGAGTTCGAAGGAGGTCCGGTACCACGCTATGCCGTCCAGGCCGGGAAATCCGACCGATTCCCACAGGGCGGGAACGGGGAGTCGCTCCCAACCCGAGTCGTCCAGGTCGGGGTCGGCCCAGACCGCGACGCCGTCCACGAGGCCCTCGTCCTTCTCCGGAATCGTGCCCAGCCGTTCGCGGACCATCGACCGGATGCGCTCCTCCTCCTCTCGCTCCCTGGCCAGGAGGGCGTCCATGCCATCCTCGTCCAGACCCATGGACTCGGCGCTCATCCAAGGCTCCAGCCGACTTCCTCCCCAGGACGTGTTGATGATGCCGATCGGCACGTCGTGGTGCGCACGGATCTCCCGGGCGAAGAAATAGCCGGCCGCCGTGAAGGCCCCGACGTGCTCCGGATCGGCCGGCACCCAGGGGCCGCCCACCACGGAATCCACGGGAGCCGGGGACCACAGATGGGGCACCTTGAACTGGCGGATCATGGGATCGTCGGCCGAAGCGATCTCGGACGGGGCATCGAACGACTCGCCGACCGTCCATTCCATGTTGGACTGGCCCGACGCGATCCACACGTCCCCCACGAGGACGTCCCGGATGGTCCGGTCATATCCCTCGCCGTGGATCCGCAGCTCATGCGGTCCACCGGCAGGAGCCGCATCGAGCCGAATCATCCAGTTTCCGTCGGGTCCCGCGGGCGCACGGAACGTCGTACCCAGGAAGTCGATCGTGACCATCGCCTCGGGGCGGGCCGTGCCCCACACGCGCAGGTCCGCGTCGCGCTGCAGGACCATCCCGTCATCGAAGAGCGGGGACGGCCGGATGTCGGCCGTCGGGGAGGAGCAGGCGACGGCCATGAGCGACAGCATGCCCAGGAGGAGCAGGAGAGCGGGCGAGCCCGCAGCGTGGAGGGTCATGGGAGATCGGAATTGGATACGAAGGCGACGAATCGCCCGTCGGGCGACCAGGACGGCACGTTGATCGTGCCCTGGCCACCGAACACGTACGCGAGGATGCGGGGTGCGCCTCCGGACGACGGCATCGTCCGGAGGTAGACGGGTCGGTAGAACGGATGGTCCGCCGGATCCACGTCGGGCATGAACGAGAGGAAGACGATGCGCGACCCGTCGGGTGAGACGTGGGGAAACCAGTCGTTGTAGCCGTCGTCGGTCATCCGTTCGGGATGCTCTCCACCGGGTCCCATGCGCCACAGCTGCATGGTCCCGCTCCGGACGGAATTGAACCAGATCGCGTCGCCTCCCGGCGCGTATTCCGGCCCGTCGTCGAGTCCGGGGGCGTCGGTCAGCCGCACTTCGTCCCCTCCCTCGACCGGTATCCGCCAGACGTCGTAATCGCCGCCCCGCAGGGCGGTGTACACCAGGAATCGGCCGTCGGGTGACCATCCGTGCAGGTACGACGGCCCCAGTGGGGTTACCAGCCGCGGCACGCCCCCTCCGGCCGGGACCGTGTACACGATCGACTGCCCGTCGTGGTCTTCGCTGTGGTGGCTGATCGCGAGCATCGATCCATCGAAGGACAGGACGTGGTCGTTGTTGTTGGACTTCGCGAAGTCGGTGTCGATCGGCGAGGACGTGCCCGACGCCAGGTCGAACCGGTACAACAGGCCGTCCTCGTTGTACAGGAGCGCCTTCCCGTCCTTCGTCCAGTTCGGCGCCTGGAGGGATCCCGCGGACCGGTGGACCACCCGGCGGTGCCCGGTGTCGATCTCCAGGATCTCGAGACGGGACCCGATGAAATCCCGATAGGGTACCCAGCCGTCTGCGGGCGGAATCACGATCCGCACGTTGCGGAAGTCGGCCGTCTCGGTGACCGTGGAGTCGTGCGAGCAGACGAAGAGCCCTACCAGGAGCGAGTCGCCCAGGGCAAGGCCCACCAGCGTGTCCGCAACGAACGGGTCACCGGACCGCGCGACCGACATGACGAAAAGGTCGCCCCGTCGTTCGAGCTGCACGACGTCCGCCGCCGTCAACGCGGAGCGGAGCTCCTCCGTGTCCGCAGCCGGAGCCCGGCGGAACTGCATGGACGTGAGTCCGTCGCCATGAACGGCGACGTCCACGTAGGGCGATTCCGGATCGGGATCCGTGCGGGCGATGACCCCGAGCTTGCGGTGCTCGTGGTTCCCGACACCGCGGAAGGAGCCTTCCGCGCGGATCGTGAAGTCGCCCCCGATGCGGCGCCACACCATGCGGTACGCGTCCGAGCCGGCCCACATGTTGGCGCCCGAACCGGTCACCGTGTACGCCTGCCGCAGGGTGTCGTACGTGACCGATCCGGCGAGACCGGTGCTGCCCACGTCCGCCGTCTCCTCGAACGGCCCGAGGTCAGGAGGTACGGAAGGGTGGGTCGTGCAGGAGGTGAGCAGGACGAGAGCGGCGACCAGGGTCGCGTGTGCGCTATCCCGCATGGGTCTGCAGCTTCACCGCGGTGCCGTACGCCAGGATTTCGGCCGCCCCGGTCATGACCTGCGAGGTCATGAAGCGGACGTTGATGACCGCATCGGCGCCGAGTCTCCGGGCTTCCGCCTCCATGCGGAGCACGGCCTCGTTCCTCGCCTCGGTGAGCATCTCGGTGTACTCCTTGATCTCTCCTCCCACGAGCGTGCGCAGCGAAGCCATGATGTCCTTGCCCAGGTGCTTCGCGCGGATGGTGTTGCCGCGCACGATTCCGAGCGTCTCGCGAACGCTGTATCCCTGGATGAAATCCGTGTTGACGATGATCATGGTGGAGCCTGAAGGGGCTGTAGTCCGTGAAGGCAAGGGGTCAGTGATCGCGCAGGGCCTCATCGGCCCCGCTCTCCTCGATGCGTTCCGCGATCAGCGAAGCCATGACGAGGAGAAAACCGAGGAGAAGCGTCCCCAGACCGATTTGCACGGGCACGGGAAGCTCGAGCAGGAACGGCCATATGGCCCGCAGCCCGGGGATCATCCAGAAGAGGAGCGCCAGGACGCCGACGGCCGAGAACAGGTAGCCGAGAACCCTGATGAAGCGGATCATGGGAGGGGGTGTTGGATGGTGTCCGTGTTCATCCGTTTTCGGGGAGCGCGTCGTAGAACGCCTCCATCCTGCTGCGCAGTACCGCATCGGGCAGCGTGCCCTGGGCCGCCCCCATGTTGTCCGCGGCATGGTGCGGCTTGGTCGATCCCGGGATCGCCGCCGTCACCGCGGGGTGCGACACCACGTACTTCAGGAAGAAATTCCCCCAGCTCTGGATGCCGGCCTCCTCCGCCCAGTCCGGGAGCGGCTGATCGCCGACGCGGGCGAAGAGCCGTCCACGCCCGAACGGGAGGTTGATGAGCGCCGCCATGCCCCGGTCCGCCGCGAGCGGCAGCAGCCTTTCGGCCGCCCCCCGGTTCGCGAGCGAGTAGTCGACCTGGATGAAGTCGAGCGTGTGCCGCTTCATGACCGCCTCGAACTCCTCGTACTGGCGGCTCGACGACGTCGTGATGCCCAGGTACCGGATGCGCCCTGCTTCCTTCCACTCCCGCAGCGTGGCCAGCTGCGTATCCACGTCCCTCAGGTTGTGGACCTGCACGAGATCGATCTTTCCCGTACCGAGGAATTCCATCGAGCGCTCCATCCGTTCGACACCGGCTTCCCTTCCCTCCTGGTCCACCTTGGTCGCCAGGAACACCTGGTCACGGGAATCGAGCCGGTCGAACAGCCAGCCCAGGACCTGCTCCGAATTGCCGTAGGACGGTGCCGTATCGACGATCCGGCCTCCGTGATCGAAGAATGCCTTCAGGGTGTCCAGGAACGGAGCGATCTCGCCCGCCCCCTCGCCGGCCCGGAAGTCCCTGGTCCCGATGCCGATGACGGGCACCTCCTCCCCGGTCGAGGGAATCGGCTTCCGAATCAGCTCCCGCCTGGCGGCGGCCGATGGACGGACCCCGGCCAGCACGGCGGCGCCGGTTCCCGCGGAG
>JAHEEH010000110.1 GCA_024640835.1 Bacteroidota bacterium | reverse complement strand
CGATATGCAGGTTTCCGTCCAGCACCCCGTCACCGATCCAGGTGCCGACCTCGCCCTCGTACAGCACCCACGTCACGGGCTGCCAGCCGATCCAGTCGATCGTGAACCAGGGGCTCACCTCGTGATTCGGGCCGGCCGTGACCGGCCACCGGTCGTCCACCGTGAACCGGAACCGCGTGCCGCTCCCGTCTCCGAACACGTAGACGCGCAGGGCATTCCCCTGGTCGAACACGGAACCGTAGGCCGGGCCGCCTCCCAGGTACTCCCGGATCAGCCAGTCGCTGGCCCCGGTGTCCCATCCGAATTCGACCTTCATCGCCTGCGTCCCGCCGAAGAGACCGTTCGCGATCCGGGTGTCCGGGGACATCGCGGTCGACGTGCTCAGAATGCCCGTGGTCGAGCCGCTCTGCTGCGGCTGCCACCAGTACCCTACGGCTCCGCCCTCGAAGTCGTCGATCGGTTCGGTGGTCTCGATGACCGACCCCGTGGTGAAGTTGAGCCGCTTGTAGTTGGGCTCCTCGTTGAGGAAGAGGTCCCGAATGCCCGGTGCGATTTCCAGCGTGTAGGCCGTCGCCGGGTCGAGCTCCGCGGCCGGGAAGAACGAGAGCACGCTCTTCTCCCCGATGCGGAAGTACCCGGTCGTGCCGTCCACGTCCACCGATCCTCCCTTGAGGAGGCGGACCCGGCCGTCCAGGCTCAGGCTGTCCAGTGGTTCGCTGTACACCAGGTTGAGGACCGGGAGGAGGGAAACGTCACGTCCGCTCTGTCGGGGGAAGCTGGCCGTGATGTACGCGGGCTGCGTATCGGGGAAGCCGGTCGTGAACGAGATTTCGAAGTCCCCGCCTGCGAAGCCGTCCCCGTCGCCGTCGAAGGGATGAAGGAACGCCCCGTAGGCCGTGTCCACGATCCGCAGCGTGTAGGTTGTCCGTTCCGCCAGCTCGTCGGGGTTCAGCACCAGGCGGCGGTTGCCGTTCACCCAGGAGACGGAGCCCTGGATCGCCGGGTCCGTTTCGAGGGCCGCCTCGACGCTGCCCGGGTCCATCGGGCGGCTGAAGTCGATGACGATCGAATCCGTAACCCGGAACGGATCCTGGCCGTCGGACGGCATGCTCGCCACGACGGTCGGCGGCGTCATCGAGATGAGCCCGATGTCGTGGAACGTGAACGTCGTATCGGCAGTCTGGAACGTGTCCTCGTAGGGCATGAAGCCCTCCGCCGAGGCGGTCACCGTGACGGTGCCACCGTCCATGCCGTCCAGGTAGTAGAATCCGTTGTGGAGGAGGTCCGGATCGCTCGAAAACTGGTTGAAGAGGAGTTCCCACGTATCGGTGACGTACGTGTCGCCCTGCGCGGCGACCAGGGCTCCGTTGATCGGAATGCCGGACTCCAGGTCGGTCACGATGCCCGTCACGATGTTGACCGGCGGGCGCGCAAGGCCGTGATACTGGAGTATCGCCCAGTAGATGGACTGGGCCTCGAGCCGCTTCCAGTCGGCGTTCATGTTGCGCTGGTTCTGGGTCGGATTCGTGTGGAACCCGGCCTCGCTCAGCTCGGACGCCATGTTGGTGTAGCTCTGGACGTAGTTCCGTGAGCCGCCCTTTCCGCTCGTGGTCGCTCCCCGGCATTCGGCCACCCCGTAGAACGTACACTCGCCCACCGCGCCGTACCTGGGGATCCGCATGCCCTCGACCAGGCGGTCGACGACCGCCTCCGCCATGGGCTTGCCCCCCAACGGCGAGACCTCGCTGTAATCGCGTTGCTGCGGCCAGAGCGTGAGGACGTTGTTCGCCGTCGGTCCGGCCGCGTTCGAGTGGATCGACATGAAGAAATCGGCGCCCGTGGAATTGGCGTAATCGACCCGCTGACCGAGGGACACCTCCTGGACGTCGTCGGTCCGCGTGATATAGACCGCTTCGATGTCGGTGGTCTGCTGCAGGAGCTGCCGCAGGGCGAGCCCGACGCGGAGATTCTTGTGGGCCTCTGAATACCCGTAGATGCCGACGTTGGCCGTCTGGTAGTGCCCTGGATCCAGGACCACGGACCAGCCGGAGAGCCCGGTCACGGTCTGGGCCGAGGCCGGCGACGCGCCGAGCAGGAGCAGGACGAGCGGGAGCGCGATGCGGAAGCGGGTCATGGGGGGATTCATTCGGCGATGGGGAGGAGATAGACGACGCCGTCGAGCAGGTCGTCGAAGGCGAGGCGGCTGCCGTCGGGCGACCAGGACGGATTCATTTCCAGCCGGTCCGGCGAATCGGTAAGCCGAACCCTCTCGGAGCCGTCAGAGCGGACCGCGACCAGGTCGGACGAGAGGAACTGCTCGCCGTCATCCTCCGTGACCATGTACACGATCCAGCGTCCGTCGGGCGACCATTGCGGCCGGTAGCCGCGCCCCAGGTCCGTCGTGGAGCCGGTCGTGACGTCCAGAACCCAGGTGTTTCCCCCGAGCACCTCGAACGCGACCCGATTGCCGTCCGGCGACGCCACGAGGTTCAGAAGGGTTTCATCCGGGAACAGGTCCATCGGACGCGCCGTGCGCGCGTCCGCGTTGGCGACGACGGGACGTCCCTCGCGGAGGACCACGAAACGGTCGGCCCTGCCGGCCCTTCGGGCGTCGGGTTCGAGCCCGGCCCCGAGTCGATCGAGTCCGGTCGATGTCGGAAGCACCACGTCCGCCGTCCCGGGTCCCCAGGCCGGGAGCGAGGGCATGTCGTGCCGAAAGCCGGTCAGGTTCCGCGAAGAGCCGTCCTCGACGTCGAACACCACCACGGCATGGCTCCGCCGCCGGTCTGCCTCCTCCCGGTCGACCCGGGCCGCGATCGACGACCCGTCCGGCGACCAGGAAAACCCGAATCCCGACCCCGGGGCTTCCGTTACCTGCCTCAGTCCGGATCCGTCGGAGCGCACGACCCAGATTCCGCCGTTTCCGACCGGGCTGATCGCGAGGAGGGATCCGTCGGGTGACCAGCGTGCGCCGGTGAAGGGGCCATCGTCGGCCCGCGTGACGGCGACGGGAGGGCCCGTGACCCGAAGGGATGGCTGGGCCGCTGCGGGGAGGGCCAGGCCGGTGAGGAGACCGAGGAAGAGGAGGCGATTCATGCGTTCGGAAGCGGGAGAAGTGACCGCCCAAACACCACGACGTTCACGGGGGTTTCCCCGGACGGCAACGACGCGGGTTTTCCCCGACACCGATCCTCGTGCAGAACAGGATCATGCGCGGCCCGGGAACCGGCCCTGCTCAGCTCGCAGGCAGCCCGATCACGAAGCTCGCCCCGCGCCCCGGCTCGCTCTCCACCTCGAGCGTTCCGCCGTGACCGTTCGTTACGATGTCGTAGGACAGGGACAGGCCCAGTCCGGTACCGGTGCCCGTGGATTTCGTCGTGAAGAAGGGCTCGAAGATCCTCGCCTTGACGTCCTCGCTCATCCCCGGTCCGTTGTCCGAGATCCGGATTTCGACCCGTCCGGACGAGCGGCGGGTCCGTACGCGGACCGTGGGGTCGAACGGTCCCTCCACGGACTCGGCGTGTTCCTGGAGCGCGTCGAACGCGTTGCCGATGAGATTCAGGAGCACCCGACCGATCGCCTGCGGGACGACGGGGATCACCCCGGCGTCGTCCGCGAGATCCCGCTCGATCGTGACGTTGAATTCCGACGCCTGGGCGCGCCGACCGTGATAGGCGAGATCGATATGTTCGCTGACCAGCTGGTTCACGTCCACAGGCTCGCGCTCGCCCGTTCCCCCGGAGGCATGCTGCATCATGGTCCGCACGATCGAGTCGGCCCGCCGGCCGTGCTTCCGGACGGCCTCGGAGTTCTGTCGCAGATCGTCGACCAGCCCCGACAGGCGGTCCAGGACGCCGGCCGCGCGAAGCTCCTCGGCCAGCTCGTCCACCAACTCCAGGTTCACTTCCGAGAAATTGTTGACGAAGTTGAGCGGATTCTTGATTTCGTGCGCGATTCCCGCCGTGAGCTGGCCGAGCGACGCGAGCTTCTCCTGCTGGACCAGTTGCGCCTGGGCAGCGGCCAGGTCGGCATGCAGCTTCCGGTAGAGGAGCTGCCCCCTGGAGTGCTGCTCTTCGAGCTCTTTCCGGTTGTGCTCCGAGCGCTCCAGCTTTCGCTCCAGGAGCCGGGCTCGCTTTTCGAGGTCGTGCTGCTCCATGGTCACTCCTCGCCGATCAGAACGGTCACGAACGTGTATCCGTGATCGCGGGTCGTCTTCTGCCCCGAAAGGGGACACAACTCGCCGTTCGTGTAGAACCCGATGAGCGGGAGATCGCCTTCGAGGCGCTTCCGCAGCAGGTCGATTTCCTCGCCGACGCGCGTTCCGAGCATGGCCTTTCGGCCCGCGCAGGAGAAGACCAGGCCGGCGGCGGGGTTCGCTCCGGGGTACCCCGAAACAGCCGATTCGCACACTTCTGCCGCGGCGGCGATGAGCTCGTCCTGGGTCACGTCGGCGAGCTGGACCCTGGAGCCCTCCGGGATCGGACTCCAGAAATAGGCCGAGCCGTCCGGCTCCTGGAACGGGGAGGCACTCAGATAGAACTGTCCGTCGTCTTCCGGGAAGACGGCGAGCGGATAGAACAGCGAGTGCTGCCCGAAATAGTGGATCCAGAGCTCGGCGGCCGGCCGGTCGTCGATCGTCCTGACATACGGTCCTTCGGCCTTCGTGACCGTGTGCGTGTGCCCGACGGGCTTCATACCGCTCTTGACGGCCGTCGAGAGCTTGAGGGGGCCGTAGAACAGCATGCAGGGTACCGCGTCCTGAAGCACCTCGCCCTTCCAGGCCTCGCGGGTAGGGCCGGTGCGGGCCGCGTCCGACGTCATGCCGCCGACGACCAGGGTGTCCGGCCCGAGCTCGGCCTGGAAGGTCCTGAGGACGGCGTTGATGTCGATTCCCCAGCCCTCGGGGAAGATGACGCACAGGCTGGGAGAGCCGTCCATTCCTTCGCGTGCCGTGGTCAGCGCCTGTCGCACGGCTCTTTCCGGATCCTCCGAAACGCGGTACCCGACGCCCGTGCGGAAGGCGACGCGGTCCGACTGGAAAAGCATCAGCGCCACCGAGTCGTCGGCAGCCCCTGCGACGGACGAGATTTCACCGTCCCCCGTGCAGCCGATGAGCTCCAGGTCGGGCCATCGGGTCAGAATCGCATCCAGGAGGATGCCGAAATCGTGCTCGATGGATGCGATCAGCACGCCGGCCTGCGGAGCGGCGCCTTCGAGCTGCGCTTCGCTCGACCTGATGACTTCCGTTATTGCATCGAGGGTGTCAAGGTCCTCGCTGTGGCTGATCGATACACGCATGGGTACGACGCGGAAGGGGTGGCACGCCGAAAATAGCGAAAGCAGTCCACCGATTCCGCCTGCTGCGAGGCTATCGGGCGAACGGATCCACGGCGAGTCCGAGCGGCCGGTCGCAGAAGAGCATACCCGTGTAGCTCCCGGGCACGCCCTCGAACGAGGTGCCCGCGGGCCCTGACCCCGCGATGGCGGCGACTCCCGCGAGGGTCGACTCTCCGAGGTCGAACGCCCCCCTCCCCATGTAGGCATCGTGGTGGGTCGGGCTGCGGAAATACCCGTCGTAGTGCGCCCGGCCGTTCGGCGGACCACTCCACCACTGGATGATTTCCGAACACCGGGCCTTCCTGTCTCCGGCATACTCCTGGACGCGCTCACCCGTCTCGCGGCCGAGAACGTCCTGGTGACTCAGATAGCGATGGTCCGCCATGTTCGCGACGTGCCAGAGCATGATCCGGTCCATACCGGAATCGCGCCTGAGCGAGGGCCGGGACGAGGACGCGCGCTCCCGGTTGACGAGCGCCAGCAGGTCGTATTCGACGTCCTGCAGGCGGCGGTCTTCAGGGTCCTTGTGGATCGAGGTCTCCGGGGAGTCCACTGCCGGACCCGGTACCGGTCCACCGGTGGCGGCGGGCAGGGCGAGAAGGCAGATGGGCCACAGTACCATGGCGCGCTTGAGTCGGCTCATCGCACATCGGGCGGCTATACCTGTGGAGGATCGGCGGCAGGACGACCCGCCGTAAGCCTGGTTCGGTCCCGGTACAGTCCGGATGCTATTTCCTTCGCCTCTTGGTCAAAGGGCGAGATAATCGCTACCTTTGCGACGCTACCCCCGTTGATCGCAGGGCCCTGTCGGGCCCACGCGACCGCGGACGAGCCGACCGGAGATGTCGGCAGAACGAATCGCGCTCGAGGCGCGTACCCCATGAGCCATTTTCTTCCTGCCGGACTTCGGCGGATGCTCCCGCTGACTCTCGTCGGCATCATGATCCAGTGTGGGCCGCCGGCGTCCGGAGCCCGCGTCAACGACGCCGAGGCGCAGATCGCGGCGGCCATCCAGGCTGCTCCCGCCGAGTACCGGGATGGCGCGGCGGTCCTCGGGCGCGCCGCGGACGGAGAGGTCGTCTCGATCCGCGAGGGCACCAATGACCTCATCTGCCTCGCTGACGATCCCTCCCGGGAAGGATTCAGCGTTGCGTGTTACCATGCTTCGCTCGAACCCTTCATGGCCATGGGGCGCACGCTGCGCGCCGAGGGAATCACCGACGGAGGCGAGCTGGCCCAGCGCAGGTGGGACGCTGCCGACGCCGGAACGCTGGCCATGCCCGAGAACCCGGCGATGCTGTACGTGATGACCGGCGACGCGTTCGATGCCGCCTCCGCCGAG
>JAHEEH010000109.1 GCA_024640835.1 Bacteroidota bacterium | reverse complement strand
GGGAGAACGAGTAGTCGAACCGGAAGCCCACGCCCGTATTGGGCAGGACCAGGTCGACTCCCAGGCCCAGGTTGTACAGGGACTGGCCGTCCCGGAGATCCCCGCGCGTGATGGTGGTCGGGTTGATGTAGGACGGTCCGATGCCGGTCGGGTCGGCCGTGTCGGAGCCCTCGATCACCACTTCGTCGCTTCCACCGAAGATGTCGCCCTCGACCAGGAACACGTTCGTCCCGCCACGCAGGAAGAACGTGTTCATGACTTCGAGCTCGGCCCCCACGCGAATCTCCTGGTTGAAGTCACGCGTGTCGCGAACGTCCAGCACGGTGGTCAGCGCAAGCGATTCGGACGTGTACGGGGTGATCGCGGCGCCGAACTGGAACTGGATCGGCAGCGAGTACGTGTCGGTTTCCAGGAACAGCGGCACGTCCTCCGGATTGTCGCCGGCCGTCGGATACGGATCGAGCTTGGTCCGGAGATTGTCTCCGGACATCTGCAGATCCGGTCCGAAATTGGAAATCGTCGCACCGATGCGCAGATCGTTCCACTCGGCCCGGAACAGGAGACCCAGGTCGAACGCCACGCCGGATGCCGACGATTTCGCAATCGATTCCTGCACGTACTTCGTGTTGAAGCCCAGCGCGAACCGGTCCGTCAGCTGCCTCGCATACGCGACCCCGATGGCCACGTCGTAGGCGGTGAAGAACAGGCCCGTCCCCTGGGGCTGGGCCGGCGACGTCTCCTCCATCTCGCCCAGATCCAGATACGAGATGGAGAGGCCGAGTCGGCTGTTCGGTCCGAGTCGGAAAACGCCGGCCAGGTACTCGTGCGTCAGGTCCAGCAGCCATTCGTTGTGCACGAAGGCCACCTCGTGGTTGTCCACGTCCACGATACCGGCCACGTTCCAGTACAGACTGGTTGCATCTCCCGACAGGGCGCTGTAGGCCCCTCCCAGGGCCGTCCCCCGGGCGCCCACCGGGATCTTCAGAAAGTTGGCCACCGACGTTCCGGCGTTGTTGAACCCCTGCGCGAAGGCGGGGCCGCTGACCGCGCAGAGCACCAGGGCCGTCAGGATGAGTCGTATACGTTTCATGATGCTTTCTCGTCCTTGAATGGGGTGCAGCGGGGCGTCCGCAAAGGTCGCCCCGCAATCGCCGTCAGCATGGTCTATTTGATCACCGCGAACTTGCCGGTCTTCTCGGCCCCGTCGGCCGCCTGCACCAGGTACAGGTACACGCCGAAGCCGACTTCCTGTCCGTTGTAGCTCTGCATGTTCCAGGGCTCGATGGAGCCGCCGTCATGCTCGAGCTTCTGGACGAGCTCCCCGGCCGTCGTGTAGATCCGGATCGTGCACTGCTCCGGCAGCTGATGGAACTGCAGGATGCGCTGCACGCCGAACCGTCCCTTCTCGTACTCGCTCGACACCACGAAGGGGTTCGGGACCACCGTGATCAGGTCCAGATCCTCTTCGAGCTGGTCTTCCGCGAATTCGTTGGCGGACACGATGAACTCGAACTGGTCCGCGTCCGTCAAGGCCTTGTTCGTCTCGACAAGAAAGGCGTCTCCAGCGGCATACGTGGACCCACTCGTGAACCGGATGTAGAGGGCATAGTCATCCGGATACGCCCCCTCCCATCCACCGGAGCCCGTGTAGCCCGTGTCGACGAAGATGATCCACTCGCGGCCGTTCCACGCGCCGCTCCCGTCCGAGTCAATGATCTCGACCGTGATCTGCTCGCCGGTGGTGACGTTCCAGGCCTCGAAGGGTGCCGTCACGGGGATGCCGTCGTAGTACTCGGTGTAGGTCAGGTCCGACGCCACGAAGCGCAGTTCGTAGTCCATTACCTGGTTGGAGGGCATCCCCTCGCCGAAGTCCCAACCCATGTAGTAGTCGTCCAGTTCGAGACCGGAGCCGGATGTCTGCTCGTAATTCCGGATGTCGAAGGGTACGTTCTCGACCGTCAACCGCACGCCGTCGAAAATCGGCGCGTAATCGGTGTCCGCATCGAAGAGCGGAATGCCCTCAACGGGCCGCCCCGACATGTCCTCGACCACGGATCCTCCCCGTTCGACCGTGTATCCCAAGTCGCCCTCGTCGTAAGCGAAGGACACCATGTACGTGCCGGCCACGAGGGCATTCGGGTCCACCAGCGTAACCGGGATCTCCGAGACGTCCGAGTTACCGGCCGTGTGGATCGCCACGTCCCGCTGGTCCACCGAATTGAACACCCGGCCGGCGTGTATGCCAGCCGAGCGGGCCATCGGCACGACGCGGACCGTGTTGTCGTTCGGCGCATCGGGATTCGCCGCGTTGATCGGCGTCTCGAGCGGAGGCACCGGCCCGTCCTGGGAGTCGAACGCGACGATCGCGTACAGGTACTCCTGGCCATTCTTCACGTTGGTGTCCGTGTAGGTGTGGCGCAGGCCTGAGTTCGTGCCCAGGTTGAAATGCCTACGCGTATCGGACTCGCCCGAGAACCGGTTGTTCAGGTCGAATACCGCCAGCGGAATGTATCCCTGGATGGCACCGTACAGGTCGACGATGGCCTTGCCCCAGGTCTCCCCGCCGTCGTCCGAGCGGAACACCTTGTAGCCCTCGAACGCGTTGTTTCCGGTCAGCGGGTCGCCGACCGTGCCGTCCGGATAGATGCCGAGCTCCGCCGTGTCGTCCCAGTACAGCGTGACCTTGCCGTCACCGGGCACGGCCACGGCCTTCGGGACCGGGGGACCCGAGGCCGCGCGGTACTGGGCGTTGTACAGAATCTGTGTCAGCTTCGCGTTGTTGACGATGTCGCTCCGGCTGGTGCCGTGGACGGACGCGAAGGTGAACGGAAGGCTCTCACCCGGAGCCAGGGTGTAGGGCCCGGACGCGGCCGTGATGGTGATGTCCGGTCCGTAGGAGTTCAGAATCTGGAAGGCGTCGTCCGGCGCTCCATCCGGCCAGTCCGGTTTCTGGATCGGCGTCCCTCCCCCCTGCTGCGGATCGGTGCTCGCAAGTCCCACGTGCAGCACGCCGGCCATCTCGTCGTAGCCCGTCACGTCGGCGTTCGGCGCAGCGGAGTACTGGAAGATGTCGAGCGTCGTGACGCCGCGTGGCCTTCCGGTCGCCGGATCGTCCGGCGTCTCGAGGAACTTCAGCCCCACCCACCCCACGTCGCTGGCCACGAATCCGGCCGCCTCGTCGTCACCGTCCCACAGGTAGATGGTGTTCCAGAGCAGGGAGTCCTCGCTCGTGTACATCCCGTCGCCGTCGACGTCCGCGCGCGGATCCGCGTCGGCATCGGGCACGCCGTCCCCGTCGGAATCCTTGCCCGGCGGGACCAGGTACGCGTAGTCGTCCGTCCACTCGTTGGATCCCTGCTCGGGGGCATCCGGGTCGTCGTGGATGCCGACGTACGCGTCCGTGATGGTCTTGTCACCGACGTTGGTGAAGACCAGCTTGTAGATGATGAAGTTGCGGTTGATGAAGTCGTCCCACTGCATGGCCCACACGTCCACGCGGACGTTCATGGGCAACGGCGCCGCCGGCTGGGCCGGGTCGTTGTCCGTGATCACGAAGTAGGCCTCGCGGGGAGCCCGCACTTCTCCCGAAGCCGCTCCCGGAAAGCCGTTCGGTCCGATACGGGCCGTGCCCGTGTAGACCGGGTCGAACGTGGGATTGGCCAGGAACGCGCTCCGCGCCGCGTCCTTCAGGACGTGCGGACCATTGTCCGCCACGGTCTCCTCGATGGTCGGCCACGAATCCGGCCACGACGCCCTCTTGTCGGAGAACGCGATACCGATGTTCTGCTCGGAGATGTAGTCTCCCGAGTCGTACCCGAAAAGCGGTCGGAACTCGTCCTCCGTGGTGCCACGCACGGCGCCGAGGGCGGCTCCGGACACGTATTTCTGACCGTCGATCTTGCCCGCGATCATCGGCCCCATCGTCCAGCGATACGTGATGTTGCTGTTGAACGGGAACTCGTAGCAGAGCAGGTCGCGGTCGTATCCCAATGTGCCCGTGTTCCGGATGCGGGCCCGCACGTTGCCGATATCCAGCACGCTGAGCTTGAGATCCGAGGGGCTGAGGGTTTTTCCGGCCACGATCGGACCGGCCGGGTATTCGATCCGGCCCGAGCGCGTGAGATAGTCCATGTACTGCGATTTCGTCATGCCCTGCTGGGCATGCGCCGAAAACGCGAGGCCGGCCCACGTCACGAGCAGTCCGGCAAGGACGGCAAGCGGGCGGCCTTTTATGTTCACTGGTCGCTTCATAACTGATAGCCTGTGGTCTGAAGCAGGAACGTTGGGGGAGGGAGCGCGGGGCGGCCCTCGAACGTCGATTCCGACGATCGGGGGCCACGCCCCGGGCGTCCGCCCGCGATCAGAATCCGAGTGTGAAGCCCACCTCGAAGTGGCGCGGTGGCCCGATAAGGCTCGGGCGCTGCGCATCCTCGTACTGGGTACCCGGGTCCAGGGTGAAGTCCGGAGAACCGGTGTCCGAGAACACGGCCAGGACGTTCTTCCGGTCGAGCAGGTTGGTCACCTCGAAGAACGGCGTGATCCACCCGTACCTCGGAAGGTCGAAGCGGTATTCGACCCTCGCGTCGATCGACCCCGTCCATGGCCTTCGAGCCGAGTTCTTCGGTCCGAGAGGCAGGCCGCGCGTGGTCGTCGGCGTGTACGGAAGCCCACTGCCGAATCGCCCCAGCAGGCTGCCGTTGAGTCCGGCGACCTTCCAGGTGACCGAGAAGCCCAGCGTATGCGGCTGGTCCCAGTCGAGGGGTTCGGACTTCTTGGCCGGTATCGTCCCGTTCACGGAATTCGAGTACCAGTCGTCGAACCGGCCGGCGTAATCGTCCGCGTTACCCACGGACCTCGAATACGTGTAGCTGGCCGTGAATCCGACGTACTTGTCGAGCCGTTTCTCGGCCCGCAACTCGAGTCCCCGGGAGTTCGCGTAGTCGAGGTTGTCCATCACCCAGAGGAACTGACCTCCCTGGCTCAGCACGCGGCTGACCGCCACGTAGTCGTAGATGTCCTTGTAGAAGAGCGAGGCGCCCACCTTGAAGGACTCGTTCACAAGGAACTCGCCGTCCACCTGGTAGAAGACGGTCTTCTCCGGCTCGATGTCCGGGTTGCCGACGAACGTCTCGAATCCCAGGTCAAAACCGAACTCGTCCAGGGGCACGTAGCCCGATCCGGGCACCCACGCCGCCGTACGATAGCTCTCGTACAGCCGGTTGTATTCCGGATACTGGAGGAACTGCCCGTAGTTGAACGAGAGGCGGGCCCGATCCGTGAGCGGGAAGGCGATGCCGAAGCGCGGGCTGACCCGGTACTTCAAGGCGGCCTTCACGGTCTCCGGACGGTCGTCGTTGGGCTGGCTCGGGCGCTGCACGACGGTCACCTGGCCGTAATCGGCCAGGGTGGCCATGTCGGGATCCAGCACGTCGAGACGAAGTCCCGGCCTGAGCACCACGTCACCGAACTCGATCTTGTCCTCGACGAATGCCGCCATCTCGAAGGGGTTGACGTCGATGTAGAACTCGTCTTCCGGTCGGTGCGTGAGCACGTCCGGATCGGACGGGTCGCTGGCACCGTCCCACGCCGTGTTCGCGAAGATCTGGTACCGGAACAGGTTCAGCTGACGAACCTCGACGCCCGCCTGGATCATGTTCTGATCGTTGACCTGCGCGGTAAAGTCCAGTCCGACCTGGAAATCCTTGATGTTCCGCTCCTCGTAATCCCGCTCGGTCGGCGGCGCCAGGACCGGGATCAGCCCCTTGGTCAGGCCAAGAGCCTCGATCTCGGCGTCGTCCAGCGTGGCATACAGGGTCTTCAGCTCGTCCACGAGTGCCTGCGTCAGGCGATCGCCCTCGTGGTAGTCCGCCGCGCCGTCCCCGTTCAGGTCCAGGTTGCGCGCGAGCTGGAACGGCATGTCCATGTCACCCGTCATCAGGAACGGGTAGTCGATGTAGATGCCGAGCTCCGAGTAGCCCAGGAAGTCGTAGTTGTTGCCGCCCTCGGCGTCCGACAACCCCTCCGTGTCGAAAGCCCCGTCCACGCTGTAGGGACTGAACAGGCGGGCGAAGCGCAGCGGATTCGAGGCGTCCTTCTCCTCGTCGTAGAGGAACTCGTGGTAGCGGTTGCTCGAGTACGACGCGCGAAGCTGGTAGAACATGGTCGACGTCACCCGATGCGTGACCTGGCCGCTGAACACGTCGATCGCCCGCTGGGTCTTGTCGTTGTACTGCGGCAGGTACTTGAAGCCGTGGTCGTAGGATCGCCACTCGCGCCGCGTGAGCCTGTACCCCAGCCTCGCGTCGATATCGTCGGTCACCTTCAGGCCGAAGTTGGTCACCATGCGGGTCCTGTCGTCATACAGCCCCAGCTGATGATCCTGCTCGTAGTCGCTCACGGCCGCCTTCGCCTGCCGGTCCACGTCCACGCCCGCGTCACGAAGCTGCTCGACCATCTCGGTCGTCACGACGACCCCCTCCTCGAGGCCGAGGCTCTCGAGGTCGACGTCCAAGGCGTTGCCGTCGGTGTCGATCAGGCTCGTCGATCCCGGACGAAGAAACGTGAGCCCCACGAGCGAACTCCAGGGGAGCATCGCGGGACGTACCGGGCCTTTGAACTCGCTCAGGTACGAGTCGGTGTCAAGGCGGTCGGCATTGATGAAGAACGTCAGACGATCCTTCAGGATCGGGCCGCTGACGGTCC
>JAHEEH010000108.1 GCA_024640835.1 Bacteroidota bacterium | reverse complement strand
CCTGCTCCTTCACATGCAGGGGCGCGCCCCGATCTGGAGACCGCGCTTCCGTGCGACCCTGGTGGAAGAACTGCCCAAGCCCGCGGGCCTGCACGTGTATTCCCGGGGTGTGGCATCGAGCGGAGAAGGCCCCCGCCTCGTCGTCCGCCCCACCGGTCCCCAGGGCTCCAACCTGTTCACGAGCGTCCTGCGGGCCAATTGCCTCGTCCACCTCCCGGCGGAAATGGATCGCGCCCCCGCCGGGACCGTGGTCGAAGTGGAATGGCTCCGGTGGTGAGCCTCAGTCCCCCTTTCGCGTCGACAGGCCGAACGGAACATACCCGGGGCAGATGCTGGCGGCGCTCGTGACCAGGAACAGCACGGCCACGACGACGGCAACGGTGCCGAGCGTTCCCTGGATCACGCCCAGGAAGTAGAGAAGGCCGAGGATGACGGCGGCGACCACGCGAATGGCGCGGTCGATGGCGCCCATGTTCTTCTTCATGGAATCCGGAACGTTAGAGCAACTCTACCGCGAGACCGACGGCCACCGCGACGGCAAGGCACAGGAGGCACGCGAAAGCGAGTCGAGCGGCTTTGCTCACGTGGAAAAGCACGACGCGCCCCCGCCCATCGGACGGACGCACGCCGCAGGGTTGTTCCAGTATAGCGCTACGAACCGGATCGGATCAAAGCGAGATGCTGACGCCGCCGATCACCGTGACCGTGGATAGTGTGTTGGTCACCGAGGTGTTCGGGATCGGGACCGTCGAGCCGTCTACCGGATGGATGGTCATCCACGTCCCGGTGACGTCGTTGGACAGGCCCAGCCCGCCCGCCCCGGGTATTCCCTGACACGGCCGTGGTGGCGCTCCCTTCAGGATCCATACAGGTGACACCCCGTTATGACAGGCAATCCGGACCGACCAGGGCCCATGAGCAACCAGAACACCGCGCTTCGGACGGGAAGCCCCCGGCACGAACAGGTCAGCGCGTGGCTTCGCGAGCGGATCGAAAGCGGCCACTACGGGGCGGACGACCAGTTGCCGTCGGAGAGCCGGCTCGGGGACCGGTTCGGCGTGAGCCGCATCACGGTTCGCCGCGCCCTGCAGACCCTGGAGGGCGAGGGCCTCATCTACCGGCGGCAGGGCCTCGGGTCCTTCGTTCGCGACCAGCGTCTTCGACAGGGCCTGGTGCGTCTTACCGATTTCTCGGAGGACATGGAGGCCGCCGGCCTTCGGGCAGGGTCTCGCGTGGAAAGCCGCGCCATGGAGCCGGCGACCGGCCGAATCGCCGCCGCACTCGGCGTGGAAGAGGATACGCCCGTGATGCGGCTGGACCGTCTCCGTCTCGGCGATGGTGAACCCGTCGCGTTCGACCGGACGTGGCTTCCCCCGTTCTACGCCCAGCTCCTCGAGGGGCGCGACCTGCGCCGCGAAACCATCTACCGGGTCCTGGAGCGGGACCTCGGCATCACCATGGAGCGGGGCCGTTTCCGTTTCGAAGCCGTGAACGCGCCATCGGAAATCGGCCAGGCCCTCGGCGTGCCGTGGGGACGGGCGCTGCTGTTGGTGGAGCGCGTGACGTATGCCGAGGGTGGGCGATGCGTCTACTTCCAGCAGCGGTTCTACCGCAGTGACCGCGTCGCGTACGAGCTGGATCTGGAGCGCGAGCCGGGCTCACACGGCGAGGGTCTGCCGATTCGGGACTTCGAAACGGTGTTCAAGCGGAAGGACCCGGAGACGTGAGGCGGAACGGGGTACGACCGGTCGTCGAGGCGTAACTTCCGCGCCATCGCTCTTCGACCCGCCACTCCATGCGCCGCCTCTTCCTGGCCCTGACCCTCGGGGCCCTTTCCGTGGCCGCCTCCGCGCAGGCCCTCCGTTCCCCCTCCGAATTCCTGGGATACGAGCTCGGGACGCGATTCACTCCCCATCACCGGGTGCTGGATTACGTGGCGCACGTGGCATCGGCGTCGGGCCGCGTCCGCGTGGAGGAGTACGGACGTTCCGTCGAGGGGCGTCCCCTGGAGCTGGTCTTCGTGGCAAGCCCGGACCACATCGAGCGCCTGGAAGACATCCGGCTCGACAACCTGCGTCTCGTCGGCGAGGTCGACGGCGCCCCGACGGGTCCGGTGCCGGCGCTCGTCTGGTTGAGCTACAATGTCCATGGCAACGAGGCCGTATCGACGGAGGCGTCGATGCAGGTGCTGTACGACCTCGTACGCCCGGATCACCCCGACTCCGGCGGCTGGCTGGAATCGGTGGTCGTCGTCATCGATCCGTGCCTGAACCCGGATGGTCGGGAGCGATACGTTTCCTGGTACAACCGCACGGTGGGGGCCTTCCCCGACCCGGATCCGGCGGCCGTCGAGCACCGGGAAGAATGGCCCGGAGGCAGGACCAACCACTACTACTTCGATCTGAACCGCGACTGGACCTGGCTCTCGCAGCAGGAGACGCGCGCACGCATCGCGGCGTACAACCGCTGGATGCCCCACGTGCACGTGGATTTCCACGAGCAGGGCGTCGACGAACCGTACTACTTCGCGCCGGCGGCGGAGCCGTATCACCCGGTGGTCACGGACTGGCAGCGGGAGTTCCAGCAGGAGATTGGCGAGAACCACGCGGACTGGTTCGACTCCTCGTACTGGCTCTACTTCACGCATGAGCGCTTCGACCTCTTCTACCCCGGCTACGGCGACACCTATCCGACGTATGGTGGCGCCATCGGCATGACCTACGAGCAGGGTGGGTCGGGCCGGGCGGGCCTCGGGATCGAGACCGCCGAGGGCGACACGCTCACCCTGGCCGCCCGTATCGCCCACCACCACGCGACGAGTCTCTCGACCGTCCAGGCCACCGCGCGGCGGGCGCCGCGGGTCGTGTCCGAGTTCGAGGCCTGGTACGGGGCGGGGAAGCCGGCGACGGAGTGGAAGACCTTCGTGATGCGCGGGGAGTCGGGAGACGACCGTCTCGCCGCGCTCCAGCAGCACCTGGCGGCGCTGGGGATCCGCAGCGGGACCGTGAAGACGGTGCGGCGTGTCCGGGGTCACGACTTCCGGTCTGGCAAGGAAACCACGGTGGACCTCGTGCCCGGCGACCTCGTCGTTTCCGTCGACCAGCCACGGGGAGTCCTGGCCTCCGTGCTCATGGAGCCGGATCCCTCGCTTCCCGATTCCGCCACGTACGACATCACGGCCTGGGCGCTTCCGTACGCGTACGGCATCGACGCGCTGGCGACCACGGAGGCGATACGGGCCGACGGCGTATGGACCGTACCCGCTCCCGCGAGCCCTGCGCCCTCGGCCCGGGCGTACGCGTACGTCGCCGCGTGGTCATCGCCGGCCGACGTGCGCCTCCTCGCGCGACTCCTGCGCGCCGGTGTATCGGTGCGCGCGGCGACGGAGCCGTTCCGCGCCGGTGACGCGGACTACGGGCCCGGAACGCTCGTGATCACGAGGACCGGCAACGAGCGCCTGGGAAGCCGGTTCGACGACCTCGTCGCGGAGACCGCGTCCGCGGAGGGTCGCGTGGTGACGCCGGTGGCCTCGGGCCTCGTGCAGTCGGGCTCCGATTTCGGGTCGAGCACGGTACGCTTCGTGGGCAGGCCCCGCATCGCCATGGCCTTCGGTGAGGGCACGAACTCTTCATCGACGGGGGAAATCTGGCACTGGTTCGACGAACAGGTCGGATATCCCGTCACGCGCATCGGGGCGGAGTCCCTGGGCTCGGTGGAGCTTTCGGACTACGACGTCCTCATCCTCCCGTCCGGATCGTACCGCGAGGCCCTCGGCGACGAAGGCCTGGGACGGCTCAGGCGATGGGTCGAGGGCGGCGGCCGCGTCGTCGCGGTCGGGCAGGCCCTGTCGGTGTTCGCCGGAAAGGAAGGCTTTGCCCTCGAGCGCATGGAGCGGACGGAGGACGACGTGGACTCCCTGCGCGCGTATGCCGATCGCGAGCGCGATGACCTGGTCGAATCCGTGCCGGGTGCGGTCTTCTCCACCCGGGTCGACGCGACCCATCCGCTCGGCTTCGGCCTGGACCGGGGGTACTTCACCCTGCGGCTGGGCTCCGCGGCGTACTCGTACCTGGACGGAGCGCGCGCGTGGAACGTAGGCGTGATCCAGAAGGACTCGCGCCGCGGCGGCTTCGTGGGGTACCAGGCGTTTTCGCGACTCGAGAACACGCTGGCGTTCGGCGTCGACGAAATCGGTCGCGGGGCGGTGGTCTACCTTGCCGACGACCCGCTGTACCGGGCGTTCTGGTACGAGGGCCGAATGCTGTTCGGCAACGCGGTGTTCATGCCGCTGCGCTGACGGGAATTCAGTCGACGGGATCGGGTATCGGCGGCTCGTCGCGGAACTGGCGGGCGGCCAGCGCGGCGTAGAGCCCACCGGCGGCGATGAGCGAGTCGTGCGTTCCGGACTGTACGACGCGACCGTGGTCCAGGACCAGGATGAGATCCGCGTGGCGGACCGTCGACAGCCGGTGCGCGATGATGAACGTGGTGCGGCCGGCCGTCAACCGGTCGAGCGCCTCCTGGATCAGCGCCTCCGACGCGGAGTCGAGCGAGGAGGTGGGTTCGTCGAGAAGCAGCACGGGCGCGTCGCGGAGCAACGCCCGGGCGATCGCCACCCTCTGGCGCTCGCCGCCGGAGAGCGTGATGCCCCGCTCGCCGATCACGGTATCGATACCCTCCGGCAACGCGTCGACGAAGGCCTCCGCGTTCGCATCGCGAACGGCGTCCTCGATAGCCCCGTCATCCGCGTCGAGGCGGCCGTAGCGGACGTTCTCGCGAATCGACGCGTTGAACAGGTACAGGTCCTGCGGAACCACGGCGATGGACTTCCGGAGGGACTCCACCCGCAGCTCGCGCAGATCCGCCCCGTCCAGGGATACGGCGCCGCCGGTGGGGTCGTAGAAGCGCGGGATGAGATGCATCAGGGTGGTCTTCCCGGCGCCGCTGGGCCCCACGAGTGCCACGGTCTGGCCGGCGGTGACCGAGAAGGTCACGTTCTGCAGGACGAAGCGTTCGGCCTCGTACGCGAACGACACGTCCTGGAAACGCACGTCCCCGCGGACTGCACCGAGCCACTCCGCGCCGGGACGATCCTGGATGTCGGGTTGGGTGTCCAGCACGTCGAACAGGCGCTCGGTGGCGCCGGTCGCACTGGAGAACGTGGCGTACAGGTTGGACATCCCGCCCACGGACCGGGCGATGTTCATCGCGTAGAAGAGGAACGCGACCAGGTCGCCGGCGGACAGCCGCTCCGCGAGCACCTCGGTGCCGCCGAACCAGAAGATCCCGACCAGGGCCGAGAAGAAGAGCGCGCCGATGGCGGCCCCGTAGCCCGCCCGAACGAGGATTCGTTGCCGTTCCGTGCCGAAGAGGGCCTCGGCGGCATCCCCGTATCGCGCCGACTCGTGGTCCTCGCGCGCGAACGCCTTGACGACGCGGATGGCAGCGATGGCCTCCTCGGCGATGGCCGTCGTATCGGCCAGTTGGTCCTGGACGGTTCGCGCGTACCGTCGCATCGCGCGGCCCAACCTCCGGGCGAGCAGCGTCACGGCGGGCACCACGAGGAAGACGACGGCGCTCAACCGCCAGTTCAGAACGAGCATGAGGCCCAGGGAGCCGACGAGCGAGAGCGTCTGGGACAGGAGCTCCACGAGAGCGCCGGTGACGGCCTCACGCACGGCACCGACGTCGTTGGTGAGCCGCGAGGTCAGCTCACCGGTGCGCTGGCGGGAGAAGAACGCGAAGTCGAGCCTGCTCAGGTGCTCGAACACGCGCCGCCGCAGGTCCGTCACGATGCGCGCGCCGGCGGTTCCGAGGAGGTAGGATCCCCCGAAGGACACGGCCGCCTGCACGAGAAAGAGGGCCAGAAGGCCGACCGCCATCAGGTTGAGAAGCCCCCTGTTTCCGTCCTCGAACACGGCGTCGATGAGCGTCCGCAGGCCGAGCGGCACCACGAGCCAGACGACCGAGGCGAGAGCGGTGAGCCCGATCGCGACGCCAAGGCGCGTGCGGTACGGTCGGGCGAGCGCAAACACTTTTCGCAGGGCCGCCCAGAGGCGGTCGGGGGCCGGTCGGTCGGCCGCGGGCTCGCTGGTCGGATTCCTGCGGCTCATGCGGACGTTTCGGCGATGAGATCCCTGTGCGTCGCCACGAGCGCGCGGAGCGTGTCGAAGGCGAGGAGCCGGATCGCCTCGTCAGGGTCGACCCACCGGACCGCGTCGATGTCCTCGGACGCCTGGGGCACGAACTCCGTCGCGTCGGTGGTCATCAGGAACCACGACGTCGTCTTGTCGAAGTGGACGCCGTCCTCCCGGTAGTCGTGACGGGTGGTTCCGAGTGGCGCCAGGACCTGTACGCCCTCCACCCCGAGCTCCTCGCACACCTCTCGCACGGCGCAGGCCCGGGCGGACTCGCTCTTCCTGGCTTTGCCCTTGGGCAGGTCCCAGAGTCCCCTGCGGCGGATGAGGAGCAGCTCGGCCGCCTGGCGGTTGCGGCGGACGAGAAGCCCACCGGCGGCCTTCACTTTGCGGATGGGACGCATGCGCTCAGGTCGTCTCGTCGGTACGCGCCGTCGCCCGCAGGGGCATTCGCAGCAGGCCACCGACCGTCTGGTTCTCGGGCGAGTCGAGCCGTTCCACGCCAAACGAGATCTCCCGCGGGATTCCCGCCAGCCGAAAGGTGCGGCCCAGGCGGTCCCAGACGGAGAGGAGCGAGCCGAAGTTCGAGTCCATCTCGC
>JAHEEH010000534.1 GCA_024640835.1 Bacteroidota bacterium | reverse complement strand
CAGGACCGAACGTCGTAAAGACGGTGACCCACGAGGACGTGAGCTTCGAGGACCTGGGAGGGGCAACCACGCACGCCACCCGGAGTGGGGTCGCTCACGTGGCGTGTGACAACGACGCCGAGTGCCTGGCCCGGATCCGCGAACTCCTGGAGTTCATACCACAGAACTGCGAAGAGCCTGCACCCGCCGGCCGGTCGGACGACCCCGCAGACCGCCGCGACCCCACGCTCGACAGCGTCGTGCCCGACAGTCCGAACCGGCCGTACGACATGATCGACGTGATCCACCGGATAGTGGATCACGGCCGTTTCTTCGAGATCCACGCGGAATATGCGCCGAACATCATCGTGGGATTTGCCCACCTCGGCGGCCGGTCGGTCGGAATCGTGGCCAACAATCCCGGGGTTCTCGCCGGCGTGCTCGATGTCAATTCATCGGTGAAGGGAGCGCGGTTCGTTCGGTTCTGCGACGCCTTCAACATCCCTCTCGTGGTGTTCGAGGACGTCCCGGGTTTCATGCCGGGGACGGACCAGGAATGGCGCGGGATCATCCGCAACGGCGCCAAGCTGCTCTACGCGTTCAGCGAGGCGACCGTGCCGAAGATCACCGTCATCACCCGGAAGGCCTATGGCGGCGCATACGACGTCATGAACTCCAAGCACATCCGGGCGGATCTTAACTTCGCGTGGCCTTCGGCCGAAATTGCCGTCATGGGCCCCAAGGGCGCCGTGGAAATCCTGTACCGGAACCAGATCGCCGCGGCCGCGGACCCCGAGGCTGAAGAAGACCGGATCATTGCCGAATACAGGGGAAAGTTCGCCAATCCCTACGTGGCCGCGGAGCATGGCTTCATCGACGACGTCATCAAGCCGTCCGAAACACGACTGCGCCTCATCCGCGGTCTGGACATGCTGCGCAACAAGGTCCAGTCGGTGCCGAGGAAGAAGCACGGCAACATCCCGCTCTGACCGGTTCTCCGGGGCGGTTCTCCGTGCCCGCTTGGAAGGCTCCAACCCACCGGATTATATTCAGATAGGCCGGGTCGCCGAGAATCTGCTTGAAGTGCGACTGGCTCTGCGTCACCCCTCCGGTCCCAGTCCGCATCGAGCCTTGAATCGACTCGTACACGCCGCGCTGTTCGCGCTGACGCTTCTCGTCGGACCGGTCTTCACCGTGTCCGCGCAGCCCGCCTCCAGGCTTCGGGCCATTCCCCCGGAGCTCGTACCGGTCTCCGAATCCGCCCAGGGCGTCGTGGGGTCCACCCTCGTCTCGGCCGACGACCTGGTGGAAAGCTACCGGCTGGCGCGACTCGAGGAGTTCTACGAACTGCAGGCCGCACTCGAGGAAGCCGTCTCGCGCGGGGAGGAGGACGAGGCACACGCCGTCATGGCGGAAGCCGCGGATCGCCTGCTTCCGCTCGTCCGACACCCCGACATGGTCGGAGACGGGCGCTTCGTGGACGTGTACAGGGCCATGGTCTCCGCGTACGAGGAGGATTTCGGCCCGGTGGACGAGCAGCTCGAGATCGCGTTCGGCGACGTCTTCGCGGTACGGGACGAACTGTTCTCGACCCTCGAAGGCCTCGAGAATCCGCTCTCTCCCGACCAGGCGCCCTGGCGCCTTCCCCTCCGCACGGAGGTCCCGATGACGGTGAACCGTGCGGTCACGTCGTCCATGGAATTCCTGCTCGAGCGCCGCCCCAAGGTCATCGCCGCCTGGCTGGAGCGAGCGCACACCTACTTCCCGATGATCGAACGGATCTTCGAGGAGGAAGGCGTGCCGCAGGAGCTCAAGTACCTGGCCATGATCGAGAGCGGGCTCAACCCGACGGCCCGCAGCCGGGCGCGCGCGGTCGGCATGTGGCAGTTCGTGGCGGCAACGGGGCGTGCCTACGGGCTCAAGGTGGACAACTGGGTCGACGAGCGTAGGGATCCGGAGAAGGCCACCCGGGCGGCCGCGAGACACCTGAAATACCTGCTCCAGATTCATGGAGACTGGCACGT
>JAHEEH010000533.1 GCA_024640835.1 Bacteroidota bacterium | reverse complement strand
CCGATGGTCGATGGATCGCCTATCAGACTCCCTCTGGAGTATTTCGCGTTTCGGTGGACGGGGGCCGGCCCGAGTTCGTGACACAGACCACAGAAACCACGGGACTCGCGTGGGCCAGGGACGGATATATCTACATCGGGGATCTCCAGGGACTCGACCTGGTGCGGGTTGGCCCGGACGGTGACCGGGAAGATGTCGCGAGTGCCGGAAGCTGTAACTGCGGCCTCCCTGCGGACGGTCGAAACGGGGATCGCATCGTCGTGTCCGGAAGGGACGAGGAGGTCGCGGTTGCCTTTCGGGCCGACGGCACGCGTGACACGTTGTCCATCCGGGGCAATCACGTGACCTTCCTTCCCTCGGGCAAGGTGTTGTACACGCGCACCGGTCGTCTTGTGGCTTCGCTCTGGAACACCGCGACCGGGACGATCGGGTCCGAATCGCGTGTCCTTCTCGAGGACCTGAGGACGGGATCGATCCTGCGGTCGGGACACTACGCGGTGTCGGATAGGGGAACGCTGGTCTACGTGTCGGGCCCGCCGTCGGGGCTTGTGGACCTGGTCATTCGCGAAGCGGACGGCACCGAGGTTGACCTTCCGATGCCCTCAGGCGTGTACGGCCCCATCTCGATATCTCCGGACCACACGCGCATGCTCGTGACCGATTACGATCGCGGGGGGCAGACCGTCCTGGTGGATCTGGAGAGCGGCGAGAACCGGACCGTCGTTCCGGAGGCTGATGACGCCTCGGTCATCTGGAGCGCCGACGGTCGGCGGGTTACCTACGCCGTTCGCGCGGACGACAGGCAGTACGAATTGTGGCAGGCCGATCCGACCCGCCCTTCAGACGGTGAGTTGGTGACACGTGCTCCAAACCGCATTGCACCGAGCGCCTGGTCGCCGGACGGAGCCTGGCTTGCCTACATGGGGTTCTGGGATGGACGAGACCTCATTGTCCGCAGCATGGCCGACAGTTCGGAATACAGGATCCCGAACGTGGAAGGAGAGACCCTGTGGGCCGCCGACTTCTCACGGGATGGACGGCTCCTGGCCTACACCCGTGTCGGCAGCGGTGGTTCGTCCGTTTACGTCGACACCGTTCCCGGCTCCGGCAACCCCGTCGCCATTGCCGGTGGCAGTGCCGAAGAACCCGAATGGCTGCCGGACGAGGATGCGCTCGTGTACCGGCGCGGCGACTCCTGGTACATCGTGGAGTTGCTGGACGCCTCCACCCTCCGATTCTCTGAACCGCGGCTACTCTTCAAGGGACCGTACGTGAATATCGCCGGCATGGAATACCGGGTGCTGCCCGGCCGGCGTGCGATACTGCAGCGATCCGGCAACACCGCGACCACGGCGTCGCGCATCGAGGTGATCACCGGCTTTGACCGCATGATCGACGAGGCATTCGAATGACCGGAACCCAACTGGCCCACTACCGCATCGAGTCCGAGCTCGGCCGAGGCGGCATGGGGATCGTGTACCGGGCGCACGACACGAAGCTCGACCGTACGGTCGCGCTCAAGGTCTTGCCACCGCACGCTCTCTCCAGCGAGGACGACCGGGCGCGATTCCAGCGCGAAGCCCGCGCGGCGGCCAGGCTTCAGCACGCGCACATCGCGTCGATCTTCGAAATCGGCGAGGCGGTGCCCGCCGACGCGCCGCACGGCACCGAGCCGCGGCCGTTCATCGCCATGGAATTCGTCGATGGCGAGTCGCTGTCGGACCGCATCGCCCGCGGACCACTCCGGATCGGCGAGGCCACCCGCATCGGAGCCGAGATCGCGGAGGCCCTGGAGGTAGCGCACGAGGCGGGCATCGTTCACCGAGACGTCAAGAGCGGCAACGTCATGCTCACGTCGAAGGGCCAGGTCAAGGTCCTCGACTTCGGGCTCGCCAAGACGGCCGCGTCGACGCAGCTCACGCGCCAGGGCTCGACCGTCGGCACCGTGGCCTACATGAGTCCCGAGCAGGCACGGGGTGGCGAGGTCGATGCACGCACCGACCT
>JAHEEH010000532.1 GCA_024640835.1 Bacteroidota bacterium | reverse complement strand
CACGGCGCACCATCATGACCATCACCGGGGTCGACTACGACGCGGCATCAGGCCTGCTGAAGGACGCCGACGGGCACGTCAAGACGGCGACCGTGATGCACCTGGCGCAGGTGGACGCCGTGGAGGCCCGGCGACGCCTCGAGCGGGCCTCCGGATTCGTCCGGCCCGCGATTGCCGGAGATGCGTATACGCCGATCGACTGACCGGGCGCTGCGAACCCGTTCCGGGTCCGGTCGTTCATCCGGCCCAAGCCGCCGCCCTCCGTGTCTCTTCGTCCCGTACAGTCGGTTCTCGAGCAATCCGGGGCGTTCCATGCCGTCCGGTCATGGGTCGGATCGGGGGACCGTCCGTCCGTCGGCATCCGCCACGCCGCCGGCTCCATGCCGGCCTTCGTGATCGCCGACCTGGTCCGCCGCGGCAGCGCCATCTGGTGCGTATTGCCGGATTCCGAGCGTGCCGCATACCTGCACAGCGACCTGCAGCAGGTGCTTCTTGACGAGTCGACCGTCCTCTTCCTCCCGCCCACCGACCACCGGCCGTACGACCCGAACCACGTGGACGACCCGGCCCCCGTCATCCAGCGAGCCGACGTCTTCCAGCGGCTTGCCGACGGATGGAGGGGCGTGCTCGTCACCGGGGCCGATGCCCTTCTGGAGAAGGTGCCGGCGCTCGAGGACGTCACCTCCGCCACGCTCACCGTGGCCGTCGGCCAGTCCGTCGAGCCCCGTACGCTCATCGAACATCTCGGCGACCTGGGTTTCGCCCGGGTCGAGTTCGTGGAGCAACCGGGCGAAATGGCTCTTCGCGGCGGCATTCTCGACGTCTTTCCGTTTGTCGGCGACTTTCCGGTTCGCATCGAATTCTACGGGGACGAGATCGATTCCATCCGGGAGTTCGACATCCACACCCAGCGCTCCGTCAGCCGCAGAACGTCGGCGCGTCTCGTGCCCAACCTGGACAGGGATTCCCCGGAGGAGACGGGACGGCGTATCTCGCTGGCCGACGCGCTCTCCGACGAGTTCCTCGTGGCCCTGTTCGATCCCGAGTCCGTGTCCGGCGCGTTGCGGGACCGATCCGACCGGGTCCAGGACGCCTACGAGGCCCGCCTCACGATCGATCCGTCCGTTCAGGCCCCCGACACGTGGTTCGTGCTCCCCGAGGCCTTCGAGGCCGGCTTCGCCGCTCGACGCCGTCTCCTGTTCGGCCTGCTCGACCGCCACGTGGGAGAGGACGAGATCGACTTCTCCTGCCGACCCCAGCCCTCCTTCAACCGCGCTATGGCGCCGCTTCGCCGGCAGTTGGCCGTCAACGCCAGGAACGGGCTGCGAACGACGATCCTATGTGACAGCCGCGGCCAGGAGAACCGTCTCCGGGAGCTTCTGGAGGACGAGATCGAGCCTCTCGGCGTCCAACTGACCGTCGAGTCCCTGCACGAGGGGTTCGAGGCTCCCGACCTGGGCCTCGCCGTCTACACGGACCACCAGATCTTCGAGCGCTACCACCGGCCCACCGCCCGGCGCCAGAAGCAGCGGTTCGGCGGGCTCAGCCTCCGCGAGCTGCACCAGCTCGAACCCGGCGATTTCGTCGTCCACGTCGACTACGGCATCGGTCGATTCGCCGGGATGGACCACATCGAGGTGCAGGGCCGGCAACAGGAGGTGGTCCGCCTGCTGTACCGCTCGGACGACGTGCTCTACGTGAACGTGGCAGCGTTACATAAGTTACATAAATACAAGGGTAAAGAGGGTCATCAGCCAGAGCTCACCAAGCTCGGCTCCGGGCAGTGGGAGCGCACCAAGGCGCGCACCAAGAAGCGGGTGAAGGACATCGCCCGTGATCTCATTCAGCTGTACGCGCGACGCAAGCAGTCGGAGGGACACGCGTTCGCCGATGACACCGTGTGGCAGCGGGAGCTCGAGGCCTCGTTCGCCTTCGAGGATACTCCCGACCAGGCCGCTGCGGCCGAGGCGGTCAAGGCGGACATGGAGCAGGCCGTTCCGATGGA
>JAHEEH010000107.1 GCA_024640835.1 Bacteroidota bacterium | reverse complement strand
CACCTGATCGAAACGGCGCAGGCCGAGATGGGCAGCTCCTGAGACGGAAACCCTCAGGCGTCGGCACGTTCGGTCTCGGGTGCCGGCCCGTAGAACTCGACGATCCGCGCCGTGAACGTCTGCTCGTCGATCCCCGAGAGCGCGCCCCGGCAGAGGCTCTTGACGTGGGCGGGGAAGTCCTGCTTCTGGATCCACGCCAGGTAGTCGGGTTTGGATCGGGCGATGTCCAGGAACGGCTGCCCCTCGTAGCGCCCGAACCCGAGGACGATCGCGTCGCCTTCCCATCGGATATGGTTGGAGGGACCGATCCACGTATCGCGGTCGGGACTCGTCATCGCCGCCAGGTCCTCCCAGGAGCGGTCTCCGAGCCCGAATTCGGACCGCATGCCCTCGAGCACCGACATCACGGCCAGGGCGTCATCCGCCGCGGAGTGCGCACGGTCCAGGGTCGATCCGGCGAACCGTCCGCAGGCCTGCTCCAGGCTCCGCGGCTCCATGGTCTGCCAGATGCGATACGGATCCACCACCGGGCGACCATCGAGCGAGAACGGTCTCGAGATGCGCCTGAATTCCTGCTCGAGGAAGCGGATGTCGAACGAGACGTTGTATCCCATCACGACGTCTGCCGAGCGGAACAGGGCCTCGATCTCGTCCGCACAGTCCGCGAAACGGGGCGAATCGGCAAGATCATCCATAGAAATGCCGTGCACGCGGAGCGCGCCAGGCGTGATGGGGACGTCCGGGCGAATCCGGCGCGTGTACACGTGCGGTTCGGGAGAACCGTCGTACAGGCAGATCGAAATCTCCACGATCTGGTCGATCTCGGAATTACGGCCGGTGGTTTCGACGTCGAAGGCGATGACGGGGCGGTCCATGGGCGGTTCCTGATGCGTGCCGATGCGGTTCAGTGTACCCGCCACGGGTGACACCATCGTGTCACGCACATATGTGACGACCCGAGTGCCTGCCGGGCGGCCCTATTCGACCGACGCCGATGCGAACCGATCGGCCATCCCGTTGAACGCCATGGGAGGACGGTCGGGCGCGCGGAGCAGGCCCGCAAGGGCATCGTCCGGCCGCCCCGTGGCCCGGGCGATCACCGCGCTCATGGTATCGATGCTGAACGGCTTCCCGAGGAAGTCATCCATGCCGTTCGCCAGGTACCATTCCTGGTCGCTTCCGGTAGTATTGGCGGTCATGGCCACGATGCGCGGCACGCGATCCCCTGCGAGTTTCTCGCGGATGAGGCGCGCCGCCTCGATCCCGTCCATGTCCGGCATGCTGATGTCCATGAGGACGAGGTCGTACCGCACCTTGCCGACCGCATCGACCGCCTCGGCGCCGCTGGTAGCCGGAACGGCCGAGTACCCGAGGCGCTCGAGCATCCGCATGGCCACCTTCATGTTGATGGCGTTGTCGTCGACCACGAGGATGTTGAGCGGGATGAACTCCGGGATCGGCGCCGCGGGCTGTCCTCCGGTCGGCTCCGGGATGTACGGGCGGCCGCTGAGCGCCGATGCGACGGCCGAAAGGAGGGGCCTCCTCCGGAGCGGCCGGGCGACGACCGGAATGCCGGCGGGCGCCGTCTCGCCGAGCAGGCCCAGGCGAACGATCGGCAGGTCGCCGCCGATCCTCTCCCGGATCGCGTCGAGGGTGGCCGTCACGTTTTCATCGGCGGGCGAGCCGACCACGCAGCAGTCCGCGGCCTCCACGTCTTCGGGGAGGATCGCATCGGGACTCTCCGCCACCTTGACCTGCAGGCCGGCCGCGGCGGCCTCGTGTCGGACCATCCGGCGGAGAGCCGCCGAAGATTCCACGAGCAGCACGCGACCGCCCTCCAGGACGTGGATCGGCACGTCGTCGATCTCGTCGATTCCGTCGGCCGGCCCCAGCCATACGTCAAACTTGAACGTCGATCCCTTTCCCACTTCGCTCTCGACCGAAATCCCGCCCTCCATGAGCTCCACGAGGCGTCTGCATATGGGCAGGCCGAGCCCCGTGCCGCCATAGTGACGGCTGGTCGCCGCATCCACCTGGGTAAACCGGTCGAACACCGCCTCCACCCGGTTCGGTGGGATGCCCAACCCGGTGTCGGCCACGGAGAACACCAGGTGGTGGTCCTTGCTTTTGTCGGGGAGCCTGTCGATCTGGATGGTGACCGTGCCCTTCTCCGTGAACTTGACCGCGTTCGACAGCAGGTTGATGAGCACCTGCCGGAGTCTCGTGGAGTCTCCCGTCACCCGCGAGGGGACGCCGGGCCGCAACAGGTAGGTCACTTCCACGCCCTTGGATGACGCGGCGTGTGCGATGGTCTCCACGGCAGACTCGATGAGCCTGCGGATTCCGAAGGAGTGAAGATCGAGATCGACGCGACCGGCCTCGATCTTGGAGAAGTCGAGGATGTCGTTGATGATTCCGAGCAGGCTCTCGCCCGACGAGCGAATCACGCCCACGTACTCCAGCTGCTCCTGGGACAGAGGGGTCTGGTCCAGGAGGCTCGTCATGCCGATGACGCCGCTCATGGGCGTCCGGATTTCGTGGCTCATGCTGGCGAGGAAGGCGCTCTTGGCCTCGGTGGCCCGTTCGGCGAGGCTGCGGGCGATGTCGAGCTCCCGTACGGTGTGCTCCAGCTCGGACTTGGCCCGAGTCAGCTCCTCGGCCTGATCGACGAGAGATTTCTCGACCCGGTGGCGCTCGTGAACCGAGGTGAACACCTGGAGAATGGCGAATACCGTGAACGCGCCGAAGATGAAGAGCACGAACACCATCCAGCTCGAACGATACCACGGGGCCCGGATCGTGAACGGAATCTCGGCGCTCGGGCTCCACGAGTACCCGACCTGGCGAGCCTGGATCTCCAGGACGTACGAGTTCTCGTTCAGGCCCAGTAGCTGCACGGTCGGCTCCTCGCTTTCAGGAGACCAGGTGTCCGAAAATCCCAGCAGGCGATGACGGTAGACCATGCGATCCCCGGGATAGACCGGCGAGTCGACGAGGGCCTTGATCACCACTCCGAACGAGACGTCCTCGGCGTTCGTCACTTCGAGGCCGTCCGCCGTGAGCGTACGGAGTCGCGGTTTGGGCGTGGGAAGGAGATCGAGTGCCCGGTCATGCCACCACGACAGGGTCCGGTTGGTACCGATCCATGGTCTGCCACGGGAGTCGATATGGACGGCCTGCCGGGCCACTCCCGGTCCCGAGGCGCCGTCCGGGAGGTCGTAGCCGGCGAACTGGTCGCCCACCAGGCGGAACAGGCCGGCCGACGTTCCGATCCACAGGCCTCCGTTCATGTCGGTGGCCAGGGCCAGCACCGTGGTCGTCTCGAGGGAAGACACCGACCCGGGGCGCTCGACGACGAGGTCGTGCAGCAGGGTGAGTCCCTCGCCGGTCCCGACCCACAGGCGGTCCGACTCCATGGCGAGGTCCAGAACGTCCACCGGGCGTTCTGCATGGGCGGAAGGGCCCAGCGACAGGAATCGATCCACCACCGGATCGTACCGGAGCACGTAATCGGACTGGGCGGTGATGCCTGCGAAGATCCGGCCCCTGAGCAGGCGCAGGACGTTTACCTGTCCCCGGATGCCTCGGTCCGGACCATATGTGTCCACGGATCCGTCCGCCTTGACGCGGGTCACGCCCACGCGACCCCGTTGGGCCACCCAGACCGATCCATCCGGGCCGACCTCCATCGAGGATACCGGTTCTCCGGAGGGAAGCGGGTACCGCACCGGGGTCGATCCCCGGCCCGCCCGCAGTACGAGACCGGAATGCGTGCCCACCCATATCGCGTCCGGTCCGGCCGCCACGGCGGAGATGTCGGAGATGCCGGTAAGCAGAATCTGTTCGTCCGGCACTGCGGAAGCCGTGCGGATGAGACGCACGCGATCCTCGTCCGCATACAGGAGCCCCTCGTCATGGTAGTCGTCCATCGGAGCCGTGGCCGTCGCGACGACGTCCATCCACGTGTCGAAGAACGGGTGCCACAGCACCGAAAGCCCGGCGCTCGTCAGTACGAACAGGCGTCCCGCGGCATCCGGAACCGCGGCCCGGATGCCGGGCGCGGGAAGAGTCGGGAGAGCATGGACGGATCCCGATTCGTCGAGACGCATGAGGCCGGCGAACTCGGTACCGATGATCACCGTACCGTCCGAGACTCGGGCTATGACCGTCACGGGTGGGGTGTCCGCGATTCGGCGGACGGTGGGAGTTCGGGACTCGTCTCCCCGGAGCTCGAAGATTCCGTCACGCGCACCGAGCAGGATACGGCCGGACCCCGTGCTGAGGGCGGAATACACGCGGGACAGATCCGGCGGCCCCTGAAGCGGCTCGAGGGAATCGTTCCGCGTGTCCAGCAACGCCATGTGTCCCGTACGCGAAAGCACCAGGATGTGAACCTCGTCGAACTGACGGAGCAGGTATCCGGCCTCCTCACGTTCGCGCCATTCCTGGTCGGGCATCCAGATGGAGACCAGTTGGTCCTTTTCGATCCGGAACACGCGGTACCGGTCCGAGCCCCACATCCTGCCCTCGGCGTCCTCGAAGAGGGGTCCCGGATCCGTCACCGTGGAATCGGAGAAGACTCCACCGCCGATGGTCAGCGGATGGAACCGGGCTCCTTCCGGGGCCGGCTCGATCCGGACGATGCCCAGGCGTGAAACGGCATACAGGTCCCCGTTCCTGTTTCGGAACAGACTGCTGAAGTGGCCGTCGGGCAGTCCGTCAGCGACCGTGAACGTGGTGTACGACACGCCGTCGAACCGGATGAGGCCCTTGTCGGACGCGATCCAGACGAACCCGTCGCGGTCGCGCTCCACGTCCTGCAGGGAGGCTCCCGGAATGCCCTCCGGAGCCGGATAGGACGCCACGAGCATGTCGCCGGGCCGCTGGGCCTGGGCGGTACCGCCCAGAACGGCTGCGAGAAGCCATGTCGCGGTGGTCAACCGGGTGCGGGCGGACATCAAACGCATGGACGGGGGAGAGGAGGCGGTCACCCTCCGGTTATCGACCGTGCGCATCAAATCGTAAGGGTTTCAGCCCCCCCCGCGATGGCGGCCGCAAACCCGTCGTCCCTGAACGGCAAAGGGTCCCGACCGAAACGGCCGGGACCCTTCGCGCGCTCCTTTCCGGGTGAGCCGGGAAGGACTACCTGCTCACCACCATCTTGCGCGTGGCCGTGAAGTCGCCCGCGCGCAGCTCGTAGAGGTAGACCCCGGTGGCAAGTCCCGAAGCATCGAGCAGGACGGTGTGAAATCCGGCCGGCATGGTCTGGTCGACCACGGTTCCCATGAGGCGACCGCTCGCATCGAATACCTTCAACGTGACCGCGGCCGTTTCGGGGAGCGAGAAATCGACGTTGGTCGACGGATTGAACGGGTTCGGGTAGTTCTGCCCGAGCGTGTACGACACCGGCACGTCGGCATTCGATTCGGACGCGGTGTGCATGCCGTTGGCCGAATGGACGGTCGGTGCGTGGTCTCCGGCCCAGGTCACGTCCTTGTCGGTGTGACAGCGGAGGCAGACGAAATCCAGGGTCACGGCCCCCACGCCTTCCCCGTCGATCGCCACCTCCGTGCCGCCCGGGTTGAACATCGCTTCGCGTGTCACGGGCGCCGGGTTGATCGAGAAGATGTGCGTCGCCACGTCTCCCATCCGACCGTTGCCGACGGGACCCCCGAGCGCGGACTTCGTCGCCTTGGGCATGTGACAGTCCACGCACTCGATCGCCTTGGGCGCATCGTTGAGGAGAACCTGCTGGCCGGGATGACAGGTCTGGCACGGGGTCGAGATTCCGGAGCGGCCGGCTCCGGCAACGTCCGGGTAATGCACGGCGACGTGGGGATTGTGGCAGGTTCCACACTGAAGGTCCACGCCGTCCCCGTTCCCGTGCTGGGAGATCCTGAATTCGTTGGCCTGCTGCTGGCTCAGCACGAAGCCGTCGCTGACCTGGACCACGCTGGAGACACCGTCGATGGTATGGCATCCCTGGCAGGCGCCCAGGGTCAGGGCCTGGCCCTGGTTCGGCGGCTTGGCTCCACCGGGGTTGTTGGCATGGTCGCTGCCAGGGCCGTGACAGGCCTCGCATCGCACCCCGGCCTCCAGAAACGTACCGAGCATGTCGCCCGCGTTGCCGTTCCACGATCCGGTCTCCGACGGGGCGGTCGTATGGCACCGGAAGCACGTGAAGTCGTACGCGACATCCTCGCCCTGGCGGAAGGGCGCCCTGGTGCCGTCCGCCACGTTCTGCTGGGCGTCGTTGCCGGCCGTATACACCTTCCCGGTCGAGCGGACGAAGTGTGCCTTCCATCCGTACCCTCCCACGACGTACGAGAAGTCCGTCCAGAGCGTGCCGGAAGGGGCCTGGATGGCGGTGGGAGACGTGTTCGCGGGATAGGTCGGTGCGGATCCGGTGACCGCCTTGAGGGCGTTCGAATGTCCGGTCTTCGGAATTTCGGTGGCGATATAGGTGAAAGCGCCGGGGAAGACGGTGTGGCAGCTCAGGCACCGGGCCGAACCGACGTAGCTCGGTACCAGGGAAGGCGCCTGAGGACTGAATGCGAGGCCGGCGAAAAGCGCGGCGAGTACGACGATTGCTGCGAGACGCATTTCGGTGGGAGGATTGGCGGGAGTTCTGCGGAGACGGGGCAGGTGCCCACAAGGCTGATCGGTCAGGGTACGGGGGGGACGGAACGGAAAGTAGCGTGCGCGGAGTAATCCATTTGCACGGAAGGTGTGCATTCGGTGATGCCGGCGGACCTATTTCGGCGCGCTGCTCGTAGCTATTCCACGACGCATCCA
>JAHEEH010000106.1 GCA_024640835.1 Bacteroidota bacterium | reverse complement strand
GCGACGCAGACCGTGCGAGCCGGTTGCAGTCGCCCTCGATGAACCGGTCGAAGGTGTAGTTCTGGTTGAGTCGGCTCTCCACCTGGACCTTCTGGATCCCGGGAATGACGAACGGACTCGACACGGGTCCGGACGACGGGAACGGGGGGGCGGCGGCCGCAGCATGCCGGGACGCGTCGGGATTCTCGTGGGCGGGCTGCGGTTCGTTCGCAGGCCGGCGCGCCGGCAGGTGCATCGACGCTCCGTCGTAGCCCGTTCCAGCGTCATCCTTCTCGATGACGATGTCGTAGAACAGACGCCCTCCGGGTCCGAGGACCTTGGTCACGGTCTTGCGCAGGAGGCCGTAGTAGTGCTCCTCGAGCCATTCGTAGTAGAAGCGGCTGGGAAGCTGGACCGTCAGTTTCTTCGCGTCGTCCGATTCCTCGAGCTTGACGGCCTTCAGGGGGGCGAACCAGGTCTTGAAACTCTGCCGGCTGACGTTGTCCCGGATGACGTCGAGACAGGCCTTCCAGGCGGCTTCGGGTGACTGGTTCATGGACGGATGGTTGATCGGCTCGGGCCCCGGGCTGGGCACGGAGGTCCGGCGACGTGCAGCGTTCGCGGAGCGTTTCGGCGTAAGTGGAATCCCCGTAACGGGATGCGGGGTCCGGGAGGTTTCCTCACCGTTTTTCCACATTGCCGAAATTCAGCCGGAATGGACGACCGTGAGAACCCTGGGATCGACACGGGCCGACCGACGCGAAGCCGGGAGTGCTGCAAGAGTTTGTGAACAAAGAACTTAACCGAATCGCAAGTAGCGACGCATGGACACAGGGAGATCCTGCGCACCAGCACGCTACCGAGAGGCATCCCGTGAAAACGGTGTTTTCGACAGGTTGTCCACACCTGCGTCCCGAAGGCGGGCAGGTGCACGCCCGACATCGGCCGGGGCGCGCGAAATCGCCCGCAGAGCACTGTACCTGTCTCCCGGGGGAGAGCCAGGCCGGGTCCGTCGCCGGCGCGCCGGGTCCTGGTGGGCAGGGTCCCCGGCACAGGTGTGTCGGCGGTCTCATGGTAACGTCCCCCCCTCCGAACTTCAAGGAACGGATTCCTGATTTCACAGAATCGCCGGAGAGCCCGTCCGTCCGAATTCTGGTCTCCCGCCGGACGGGCCGTTTGGTGTGTCGCGTAGAGTGATCGTATATTATTAGGCTCTGTGAAAAGTATGGCTCCGGTTAACGTGTTAGCGCTGGAGATCGCGGACTTCAAGTCGGGGACCCGGACGGTCGAGCTTGCGCCGACCCCCGAGGACCTCGAGCTCGATCCGGCGGACTTCCGGAATCTCCGGGTGGCCGCTCATCTGGATCGAACGGAGAACCGTGTCTTCGTGCAGCTCGTCGTCCATGGAACGGCCCGCCTCCAGTGCGACCGTACCCTGGTCGATTTCGATCAGGACCTCGAAGGTCGGTGTGGCGTGCTGTTCGCGCCCGCCGATGAGATCGAGGGGCTGGGCGGGAATCCGGACGACGTCCGGGAGTTCGATCCGACCAGTCACGAGCTCGACATCACCGAAGCCGTACGCGATACCCTGCTGCTGTCCATACCCCTGCGCCGCATAGCTCCTGGCGCCGAGGAGGTCCCCATACAGACCTCGTTCGGCAGCGAGGACGATGACATGGCGGATCCACGATGGGAGGCTCTTCGCCCCCTCCGGGATCGGCCTGCAGAAGACCGCTGATCGCGGCGAATCGAACCCCACCGTCGAGGTACCGAGATGGCGAATCCACGCCGAAAGACTTCCAAGGCCCACTCCCGCAGTCGGCGCGCCAATTATTACAACCGCCTGGATGCGCCCACGACGGTGGAATGCCCGAATTGTGGCGACACCCACCTGATGCACCGGGCCTGCCCGAGCTGCGGCCACTACCGCGGCCGCCAGGTAATCGAGCGCAAGGACGTAGCCTGAGCAGGCCCGAAGGCGACCCGCGGCTTCGTTCGAAGTCGTACCTTGGGACGCATTCCGAAGCCTGTCGCAATCACGTCCCCGCCATGCCCATTCGCGTTGCCGTCGATGCCATGGGGGGCGATCATGCCCCGGAAGTGGTGGTGGACGGATGCGTGGAAGCGGCCCGGAGAATGGGCACGGAGGTGGTCCTTCTGCTGACCGGTCCGGCCGGCGTGCTCGAACCCATGCTGCGCGATCGGGGTGGTGACGGTCTTCCGATCCATATCGTGGAAGCGCCGGACGTCATCGGGATGGCCGAGTCGCCGGTCACGGCGCTCAAGTCCAAGCCGCGATCGTCCATCCACGTCGGACTGGGCGCCTGCCGGGCAGGCCAGGCCGATGCCTTCGTGAGCGCCGGCAACACGGGTGCCGTTCTCGGGGCGTCCGTGGTGGTCCTCGGGAGGCTTCCCGGGGTGCTGCGGCCCGCCATCATCGGGTACTACCCGACCGTCCGCAGCTTTGCCCTGGTGATCGACGTGGGCACGAACGTGGACTGCAAGCCGGAACAGATGGTCCAGTTCGCACAGATGGCGTCGATCTACGTGGAGCACGTGCTGCACCGGGAGAAGCCCGTGGTCGCCCTCATGAACGTGGGGGAGGAGCCAGGGAAGGGCAACGAACAGGCCAAGGCGGCGCTGCTGCTGCTCCAGGCGGCCCGAGGCATCAATTTCCGCGGAAACATCGAGGGTCGTGACCTCATGCAGCATGCCGCGGACATCGTGGTGTGTGATGGCTTCGTCGGCAACATCATGCTGAAGATCGGGGAGAGCATCGCGACCGAAGTTCCTCGCATGATCGCGGACGAGATGGCCCGCCAGCACATGACGCCGGAGGAGCAGGAGGTGGTCGGCCGGGCCCTGGGCGGCGTGGCCAGGCGCTTCGATTACCAGGAGTATGGCGGAGTACCCCTGCTGGGCGTGAACGGCAACGTGATTATCGGTCACGGCGGATCGTCCGCGAGGGCCATCCGCCGCATGGTCGAGGCCGGCGTCGAACTGGTGAGAGAGGACGTCTCAGGGCTGATCACGGCCGCCATGCAATCCCCGGCCGCCCAAGCGTGATATTCCCGGAACCGCGGAGGTAACCATGCGACGTGCCGCCATCACGGCCGTGGGCCACTTTCTTCCCGAGGATCGGGTGACGAACGCCGAGATGGAGAAGTGGGTCGAGACGAACGACGAGTGGATCCGGACCCGCACCGGTATCGCGGAGCGCCGCATGTTGCGGGATCCCGGCAAGGCCACGGCCCACATGGCCACGGAGGCCGCCCGGACGCTTCTCCGCAAGCGCGGAATCGGTGCGGACGACATTGACGCCATCATCGTGGCGACCGTTACCCCGGACATGATGTTTCCCTCGACGGCTGCCCTGGTCCAGGCCAACCTGGGCGCCTCGAAGGCGTGGGGCTTCGACCTGTCGGCCGCGTGCTCGGGCTTCCTCTTTGCGCTGTCCACGGGAGCTTCCCTGGTGGAGTCGGGACGGCACGAGAAGGTGCTGGTCATCGGCGCCGACAAGATGAGCTCCATCATCGACTACACGGACCGCACCACGTGCGTCCTGTTCGGAGACGGAGCGGGCGCGGTGCTCGTGGAGCCCACCGAGGAAGACTGCGGCATCATCGACTCGATCGAGCGCGTGGACGGCTCCAACTGGTCCATCCTGTGCATGACGGGCGGCGGAAGCCTGCATCCGTCCACCCACGAATCGGTGGATCGGCGCCTGCACTTCCTCCACCAGGACGGACGGCATGTCTTTCGCTATGCCGTGCAGGCGATGGCCGACGTGTCGGCGGAGATCATGGAACGCAACGGGCTCACGGGCGACGACGTGCGCTTCCTGGTCCCGCACCAGGCCAACCTGCGCATCATCGATGCGACGGCCCGTCGGATGGGGATCGGGATGGACAAGGTGATGCTGAACATCGAGCGCTACGGCAACACGACGGCCGGGACCATTCCCCTGTGCCTCGCGGACTTCGAGTCGCAGCTCCGGAAGGGCGACAACCTGGTGCTGGCGGCGTTCGGCGGCGGGTTCACATGGGGGTCGACGTACCTGAAGTGGGCGTACGACGGCAAACCCGGCGCGTGAACGATCCGCACAGCAAACGGGTGCAATCATGGCAATGACGGCTTTCCTGTTCCCCGGGCAGGGCTCCCAGTACGTGGGCATGGGGAGCGACCTGGTCTCCCGGTATCCGGCCGCGCGTGATCTGGTCGCCCGTGCGGACGACATCCTCGGATTCCCGCTTTCGGAGGCCATGTTCGGCACGGGGAACGCGGAGGTCGATGCGGAAGCCCTTCGCCGCACCGAGATCACGCAGCCGGCGCTCTTCGTCCATTCCATCGCGGTGATGGCCGTCCTGGAGGGTGACGGAATCGCCTTCGACATGGCCGCCGGTCACAGCCTGGGCGAGTATTCGGCGCTGACCTCGTCGGGCGCCCTCTCGTTCGAGGATGCGCTCCCGTTGGTCCGCCTGCGCGGAGAGCTCATGGCCAGGGCCGGCGACGACCGGCCGGGTGGCATGGCCGCCGTTCTGGGTATGGACGACGCGGACCTCGAGTCCGCCTGCCGGGAGCTGTCGTCCGAGGGGAGCGTGGTGCAGCCCGCCAACTACAACTCGCCCGGCCAGGTGGTGATCTCGGGCGATGTCGCTGCCGTCGCGCGCGCCGTGGAGACGCTGCCCGGGCGCGGAGCCCGCAAGGTGGTTCCGCTCCCGGTGTCGGGCGCCTTCCACTCGCCCCTCATGACCCATGCCCGGGACGGACTCGCACGGGCACTGGCCGACGTGCGGATCATCTCGCCGTCGGTCCCGGTATGGCTGAACGTCACGGCAAGGCCGTCCCGGGACGCGGGCGAGATCCGGGATCGTCTCCTGGAGCAGCTCCTTGCGCCGGTGCGCTGGACCCAGACCATGGAATCGATGCACGGGGCGGGAGCGGACCGTTTCGTGGAGATCGGGGCGGGACGCGTCCTCAGCGGGCTGGCCAAGAGGACCCTGGGGCGCGACGTTCAGACCCTGGCCCTCGGCACCGTCGAGGACATCGACGCCCTCACCCGAACCGACCAGAACGAACACACGACATGACCCTGGATCTGACTGGACAGACCGCCCTCGTCACGGGGGGAACGCGAGGCATCGGACGGGCCTGCGTGGAAGCCCTTGCGCGCTCAGGTGCCCGCGTGGCGTTCACCTACCGGAGTTCGTCGGCCGAAGCGGATGCGCTCGTGGAAGCCCTTGCCGAAGAAGGGTTCGAGACGATGGCTCTTCAGAGCGACGCGGCCGATGCCGCAGGCGCCCAGGACGTCGTCGCGCGGGTCACCGACCGCTGGGGGCGGCTCGACGTCCTCGTGAACAACGCCGGCATCACGAGGGACCGGCTCATGCTCCGGATGAGCGAGGACGACTGGGACGCCGTGATCGGCACGAACCTCAAGAGTGTCTTCGGCTACTCGAAGGCGGCCTATTCCGTGATGATGCGGCAGCGGTCCGGGAGGATCGTCAATCTCAGCTCCGTCGTGGGCGTGATGGGCAACGCCGGACAGACCAACTACGCGGCGTCCAAGGCCGGCATCATCGGATTCTCGAAGAGCCTGGCCCGGGAGCTCGGATCCCGCGGGGTGACGGTCAACGTTGTCGCTCCGGGCTACGTGGAGACCGACATGACGGCCGCGATGCCCGACGCCGCAAGACAGGCCATGCTGGGCACCGTGCCCCTCGGCCGCGCCGCACAGCCGGGGGAGATCGCCGCGGCCGTGCTCTTTCTCGCCTCCCCGGCCGCCGCCTACATCACGGGACACGTGCTGATGGTGGACGGCGGGATGGCCATGTAACCCATTTCAAGCATGCCTTCCGAAGAACGGCCCGGCAAGTACACCCGGACCATCGACCTGACGTCGAGGGCCAGACTGCAGCGAGAGACGGAGAACACCGCCCGCTCGTTCGTCGAGCCGGAGCCCGCGCTCCCGGACGCCGACCTGTCCAATCTGCCCACGTCGCTGCGCGACGCGGTCGGGGTCGCCGGCTGGCCGAGCCTCATGCCGGTCCAGTCCAAGGCGATTCCGTACCTCCTGGCCGGCCGGGACCTCATCGTCCAGTCCAGAACGGGGTCCGGCAAGACCGGCGCCTTTCTGCTGCCGCTCTTCGAGCAACTCGATCCCGACCTGAAGGCCACCCAGGCGCTGATCCTGAGCCCCACGCGGGAGCTGGCCCGGCAGATCCACGACGAGTTCCAGCGGATCCGCGGATCGCACGCCCTGGAGGCCGCCGTGATCTACGGCGGCGTCCGATACCAGCCGCAGCTCAAGGCGCTGGAGCGGGGCACGCAGGTCATCGTGGGGACCCCCGGCCGCATCCTGGACCATCTTCAGCGACGGACGCTCACGCTGGACCGGCTGAAGTGGTTCGTGCTCGACGAGGCGGACGAGATGCTCTCGATGGGCTTCGCGAAGGAGCTCAACGCCATCATCGGCCACCTCCCGAAGGAGCGTCAGGGCCTCTACTTCAGCGCGACGATCCCGCCCGACGTCGAGCGCCTCGCGCAGAGCCACCTGACGGATCCCGAGTACGTCACGCTCTCGAGCGACCAGGTCGGCGCCCTGGAGATCAACCACTACACGTACCTCGTGCGTGAAGGCGACAAGCGCGGCGCGCTCGTGCGCATCGTCGAGGTCGAGAACCCCGAGAGCGCGATCGTCTTCTGCAACACGAAGGACGAGACCGAGCGCGTCGCCGAGGCGCTCAACGCGCGCGGCTACGACGCCGACTGGCTCAACGGAGATCTCGACCAGCGCGAGCGCGAGACGGTCATGGCGAAGACCCGCGAGGGCAAGCTGCGCTTCC
>JAHEEH010000531.1 GCA_024640835.1 Bacteroidota bacterium | reverse complement strand
GGATCGACATATGGGTCGTCGAAAAGCCCCATCGCGAGCTTCCACCGGAGCATGGGCGCGACGAGTTCGTCGAGCTCTGCCTCTTCGATGGCTCCCTCGTGTACGAGCTCGGCCAGGTGCAGATAGCAGTCGGGTTCGGGAAGTTCGATGTTCACACCCGCCCGGACGGCCAGGGCGCAGGCCTCCCGCTTGTCGGCCGCCACGTGATGCCCGTGCGTATCGGGTCGGTCGCACAGCTCCCAGATCGCGTAGTAGTCGGAAACGACGAAGCCGTCGAAGCCCCACTCGTCCCGGAGCACCGTTCTCAAGAGCCACCGATTGGCATGGGACGGCACGCCGTCGATCTCGTTGTAGGAGGCCATCACGCTGATCGCGCCCGCCTCGTCGATGGCCCGGCGGAACGGATACAGGAAGACGTCGCGCAGCTCGCGCTCGGACACGTTCACCGGCCCGCAGTTCATGCCGCCCTCCGGCTGGCCGTGTGCGGCGAAGTGCTTCAGCGTCGCCATGACGCGCGTGCGGTCCGTGAACGACGCGTCTCCCTGGAAGCCTCGCACGGCCGCGACGCCCATGGTGGCGACGAGGAAGGGATCCTCGCCGAATGTCTCCTCGACGCGGCCCCAGCGGGGATCCCGCGCGACGTCGACGACCGGCGTCAGCGCCTGGTGCGTCCCTCGGACCCTCGCCTCGTGTGCGGTCATGGCATAAAGGGCTTCGACCAGCCCGGGGTCGAAGGTCGCAGCCAGCCCGATCGGCTGGGGAAAGCTCGTGCCCTCGGGCGCCGCCTGGCCGTGCAGGCATTCCTCGTGGAAGACGACCGGTATGCCGAGCCGGCCTTTCTCGATGAAGAATCGCTGGATTGCGTTGGTCAGTTCCGCCTGCTGCCGGGCCGTGCGCCCGCCACCGGCGTCGCTGGGCCGACCAACCTGTCCCAGGCCGTGGCCGTGGCCGAACGAACGGGCGGCCTTTTCAGCATCGAACTCACCGGTTACGTCGACCAGGGTGTCGGCCTTCTCGTTCCAGACGCCCTGCATCTGCGCGACCTTCTCTTCGAGGCTCATGCGTTCGAGCAGGTCTCGAAGGCGCTCTTCCACGGTCAGGGACGCGTTGCGGTACGGTTCGGTCATGAGGATGGGGTGCCGCGTTCGTCCCGTGCGCACTGCGTGTCGTCACTTGACTGGAATCGAGTCCCGCGAGCGAAAAACGGCCGTCTTGCCAGGTTGATATCGAAGATTTGGACGAGTCGTCTCCGGGCTTCCGGTGCGCTTGACTGCAGCCGCAGTCGAGACTAGCTTCAAGTCATATTATCACTTTATGACAAGCTCGACAAGGGTCGAGAGGAGCGACGGGGTCCGGTGAAACCCCTGGTCCGAACGAGGCTCGCCGACGACCTGGCCGACCGCATCGCGCAGTTGATTCGCTCGGGCGAATTCTGTCCGGGCGATCGTCTGCCGTCCATCAACCGGATGGCGAAACAGTACGGTGTCGGCCATCCGACGCTGCGCGAGGCACTCAAGAAGCTCGAGAGCATAGGGGTACTGGACATCCGCCACGGATCCGGCGTCTACGTGGGACGCAATCCGGACCGGCTTCTCCTGAGGAATCCGATGTACGGCGGAGGGGCGACCCGAAAGGTGATGCTCGACCTGGTAGAGGCCCGCCTGACCATCGAAGTCGTGACCGCGACGCTCGCGGCGGAGCACGCGACCGATACGCACCTGCAATCCATGCGGGACCTGCTCGACGAAGCCGATCGCAACCGCTCGGACGACGCGCTGCTCAACCACGTGAACATGGCCTTCCATCGCGAGATAGCGAGGGCGTCCGGGAATACCGTGTACGCCCAATTGCTGGAGGTGCTGACCACGCTGTTCCAGAAGGAGCAGCTCATGCTGCTCGATGTCCAGGGCGCACGGGAGCAGGATCACGCCGAGCACTGCGGGATCTTCGAGGCTATCCGGGACCGCAGGACGCGGGCCGCCCGGGATCGGATGACGGCCCACCTGACGCGGGTTC
>JAHEEH010000530.1 GCA_024640835.1 Bacteroidota bacterium | reverse complement strand
ACGCTGCGGAAGTGCGATGCAGGTGGACGGGTCGCTCGGCATGACGGCAGGCATAGGCGAGATGCTGCTGCAGTCGCACGACGGATCGATCCACGTGCTGCCCGCACTGCCATCGGCGTGGTCGTCCGGGAAGGTCACGGGATTGCGGGCGCGTGGCGGGTTTACCGTCGACATCTCCTGGAAGTCCGGCCAACCTGTCGAAGTCGTGGTGCGGGCCACCCGAGACGGAAGAATGGTGCTCCGTGGCGCTCCGACCGGACGCGTGGAGCAGGACGGCGCCCCGGTCCCGTTCGACTCGCCGACTCGGGGAGTCACGGTCGTCGAGGCGGTGGCCGGCCGAACGTACCGGTTCTCCCTCGGCGAGTGAGCCCACCGGGTTCAGTGCCGTCCGAGCAGGTCCCTGAGCCCGGCCGAACGCTCCGACATCGCCTGCTTTTCCCTTACCAGCTTCTGCACCACGCTGTTCGTGTCCGCACTTCCGCGAACGGCGGTGAACTCTGCCATCCGCTCCTCGTCGGTCATGCCGAGCCCGTAGCTGACCTGCGCGGACGCGGAGGCGAATTCGGACTTCGAGTCGTCCAGGGTGCGCGCATGAAGCGATGCGGCAGCGGTTTCCCACGCATCCAGCACGCCCGCGGCCTGGTCCGGTGTCATGGCGTCGGGCGCGAAACCATGCTCCTCCTCGAAGGCCCGGCATACATACTCCCACTCGTCTTCTTCGTAGCGGGCCGCAATGGCAGCGAGCCGCTCGTCGACCTTGCCGAGGGATCCGACAGAGCCCGATGCGAGATCGGCCTCGAGGGCACGGAGGCGCTCGGTGGGCATGAGGAGCCCACCGACGTCGATCCAGGACCGCGGATCGGATAGCCGGGCGTCCGATCGGAGCGCCGACTGAATGTCCTCCCAGGTGCTCGCTCCGGATGCCTCGATGCGGTCCATCACGCGGCCGGCGAGGTAGCGGGTCACTGCCTGCTCGTAGTACCGGGCGCACGTTCGCAGGAGGACGCGTTTGATCACGACCCCGCCGTGAAAGACGGCCGATTTCTCCTTTGGCGTCTTCTCGTACAGACCCGAAAGGAAGGCCCGTCCCGCTCGCATCTTCTCGACGGTGAAGGGCGAAAAGACGTCGAAGGAAATCCGGTCCCGGTGCACGGGTGCTTTCCGCCTGTCCCTCTTCGGCCACTTCTCGCCGTCCCGCACCGTGCCGACGGAGAAGAGCGTCATTCCGGGCACGATCTCGGATCTGCCGTCGGATTCGTGGATGTAGGAGAACGGCAGGTCCGGGGTGTTGATGTTCGTGTAGTGCTTTCCGATGACCACGCTGAAGGGGCCGACGTGGGTCTCGTGGAGCACATAGGAAAACGAACCGGTCTTCGTACCCCGCTCGAACACGCCCTGGTGGACGGGGCCGAGCTTGTACATGTGGTTGCTGTGGTTCGTACCGGAGCCGGCGTTGTAGAATGAGTATGCGGCGGCAACGAGAAGGCTGGACTTGTGGTGGGTGACCGTGTAAGGGCCCGCGAAGATTGCCAGCGCCTCTCCGTGAAAGGCCTCGCAGTTGGCAAAGAAGAGGGCGTTCTCGGCGGAAAACTGCTTTCCGATCGTGGACGCCTGCCCCACGTACGACCTGTCCACGAGCGCGCCGCCCGTCACTTTCGCTCCCTCGGCGAAGATGAAGTGCATGGCCTGGACCCCGTCTCCGACCACCGTGGGATGCTCCTCGCAACTGAGAATCGTCCCGTCCTCGAGCAGGGAGGCTCCGTTGATCCTGGCGCACGGGCCGATGCGGACATCGCGGACAGGTCCGCAGTGCAAGACCCGAGCACCGGCCGCCACCGTCCCGCGGTCGCTGCGGGTGGCGGCCACCGCCGAATCCACGAGCCTGTCCCAGGCCTTTCTGAGCTCGTTCGAATGGCCTCTGAACACCTGGATCCAGGCTGACTGAGCGGAAAGTCCGGGAACGAGTCGCACCACTCTTCCGCCGCCCTCGTTCACGGTCTCCACCTCGGTTCCTGCCCCGA
>JAHEEH010000529.1 GCA_024640835.1 Bacteroidota bacterium | reverse complement strand
CCCGTACCTGGCCGGATTCGTCGACAACACGCCGATGGTGTACAGCCCCGACGCCCACTACGTGGTAGCCATCCAGGAGCTGGGGATATCCGGCTGGTGGCGCATGCCCGACGAGGGCCCGGAGAGCGGTGGCCTGCGGTACGCCGTGGTCGGCGATTCCGGGTATATCTGGATCAAGGTGCTCGGTGAGGACTATCCCGGGTTCATCGGTCGGCTTACCCCAGCCGGCTTCGATCGTCGGATTCCGCTTCCCGGCCCCTACTGGCGCTACGCCGGGCTCCTTCGGTCGTGGGCCGGCCATCCGCTGAGCCTGTCCGGGTACCTGCCGGTCGTCCACCGGGTCACGGACACGGGCCTGGACTCCCTGGCGCTTTTCGGATTCGATTCCCCCATGCTCGCCCGCAGCCGCCAGTTCCAGGCCGGCAACGTGGATGCGCCGCCCCTGCTGACCGCGTCCGCCGTGGCGCTCGATTCGATGCTGTTCGTGATGAACATGCGGCCCGGCTGGCTCCGCGTGGACGCGTACGACACGGACGGGCGCCTCACGGCGGTCTACGTAGAGCCCGATCCCGTATTCAACCAGGATTTCTATCCGACCGACCTGGCCGTCAGGCGGATCGACGGCGGATTCGAGCTCGCGGTGTCGGTATCGGAACCCGAACCGGGAGTGCGCCGCTACCGGTGGCCGGGCCAGTAGGAGCGCCGCGTATATTCCGCCGCGTCCCGAGATCGCCCAACCGGCCATGGCCGAGCCTTTCCTGTCCGAGCCCATCCAGTTCCTGAAGGGCGTCGGGCCCCGCAGGGCCCAGGCGTTCGCGGAGGCGGGGGTCGGCACCGTGCGCGACCTGTTGCAGGTGTATCCGCGCCGCTACCTGGACCGGTCCACCGTGACGCCGATCAGGGAGATCACGTCGGAATCGGGCACGGTCACGGCCGTCGGTACCGTTCGTGCCTGCGGGGTCGTGCCCGGCCGGGCGCGCAAACGCTTCGAGCTGATCCTGGAGGACGAGTCGGGCGGCCGCATCAAGTGCGTGTGGTTTCGGGGCGTGGGCTGGATCCCGAAGGCCTTCAAGGTGGGAGATCGCGTGGCGATGCACGGACGCCCGCAGGCGTACGCCGGTTCGCTGAGCCTGCCGCACCCGGATTTCGACAGGCTCGACGACGAGGGACCCGCCCTGGAGACGGGGAGGATCATCTCGCTCTACCCCGGCGGTGCGGCCTTCGACCGCGCGGGCATCACGAGCCGCAGCATGCGCCGCATACTGTACGAACTCATCCGCGAGCACGGGCTGAAGCTGGAGGATCCCCTGCCGGAGTCCATGCGGGAGTCGCTGGGACTCATGGATGGCCGGGTCGCCATGCGCGCCGTCCACTTTCCGAAGACCCGCACGGAGCTCGAAAGTGCCCGGGCCCGCCTGAAATTCGACGAGCTGTTCTGGATCCAGCTGATGCTGGCCCGTTTCCGGAAGAAGAGGGAGGCTGCACCCGGAGCGGTGTTCGGGGAGCAGGGAGAGCTGGGTCGCAGGTTCATTTCGGAGGTGCTGCCCTTCGTGCTGACCGGCGACCAGGAAGCCGCCATCCGGGACGTGGTGCGTGACACGTCGACAGGCCGGCAGATGAACCGGCTGATCCAGGGCGACGTGGGAAGCGGCAAGACCGTGGTCGGGATCGCGGCCATGCTGCTGGCGATCGACCACGGATACCAGGCCGCGTTCATGGCCCCGACCGAAATCCTGGCCGAACAGCACTTGGCGAGCCTGAAACAGTACCTGGACCCGCTCGGGATCGAGGTCCGGCTGCTCGTCGGCGGCCAGCGGAAGGCGTACCGGACCGAGGCCCTCGCGGAGCTCGCGGACGGGCGCGCGCACGTGGCCGTCGGAACGCACGCCGTGATCGAGGAGGCCGTCGCGTTCCACCGCCTGGGTCTCGCGGTCGTGGACGAGCAGCACCGCTTCGGGGTGATGCAGCGCGCGCGCCTGTTCGAAAAGGGCGAGCATCCCCACATGCTGCTCATGACGGCCACGC
>JAHEEH010000105.1 GCA_024640835.1 Bacteroidota bacterium | reverse complement strand
CGCGTCCGCGTAGGCCCGCGCGATCGCCCACGCGTCACGCGGCGCGCCCGTGAAGATCGACCGGAGTGCGGCCAACAGGTCCAGGGCGAACCGGGCGGGAAAGACCCGCCGCCAGGCGCGCGGCGACAGGTTCTTGTACAGCATCAGGAGGGAATTGCGGAAGTTCAGGTAGGTCTTCCGCGGATGCCCCTGCGGCAGCGAGGCACCCCCGATGTGGTAGACGGTGGACGCCGGCTCGGACACGACGCGCCAGCCGGCACGGAGCAGCCGCCAGCAGAGGTCGATTTCCTCCATGTGGAAGCCGAACCGCTCGTCGAGCAGCCCCACCTGCCCCAGGGCGTCACGCCGCAGCATCAGCGCCGCGCCCGAGCCCCAGAACACGTCGGTCGAGCGGTCATACTGTCCCTCGTCCTGCTCCAGCGTGAAGAAGATCCGGCCCCTGGCGAAGGGATAGCCCCATCGGTCCAGGTGCCCTCCACAGGCCCCGGCATACTCGAAGCGGCTCCGGTCGTCGTACGCGAGAAGCTTGGGCTGCACCGCCGCGATGGTCGGGTCGCCCTCCATGCGATGGACGAGGGGAGCGATCCAGCCCGAAGGCACCTCGACATCGTTGTTGAGCAGCACCACGTAGTCGCTGTCCGTCTGCCGGATCGCCTCGTTGTTGCCCCGGCAGAAGCCCCAGTTCTCGGGATGACGGACGATCCGCACGCCGGGAAGGTGCCCGGCGACCCACTCGGCCGAACCGTCGTCGGATCCGTTGTCGGCGAGCACGACCTCCAGGCCGGGCCATTCGGTGGCGACGACGCTCGGGAGGCACTTCTTCAGCAATGGAAGCGCGTTCCACGATACGATGACGACACTGACGGTGGGCGTGGGGGTCATGGGGCGCTGAACAGGTCGGTCTCGGCAGTCCGAAGGCGAAAGCTGCGACGGTGCACGGGTGACGGCCCCAGCACCCTGAGCGCCTCGAAATGGTCCGGCGTCGGGTATCCCTTGTTCCGTTCCCAGCCGTACCCGGGATGCCGGGCGGCGAGGCGGTCCATCTCCAGGTCGCGCTCCGTCTTGGCGATGATGGAGGCGGCGGCGATCGTCCTGCTCCGCGCGTCGCCTTTCACCAGGGTCCTCCAGGGAAAAGCGGGGCGGGGCCACATGCGATCACCGTCCACCAGGACGAATCCCGGCTCCGTTCCGAGCGCGGCAACCGCACGGCGCATGGCTTCGAGCGACGCATGGAGGATGTTGCGGCGATCGATTTCGTCGGGCGAACAGAGCCCGATCGCGAACGCCACCGCGTCCCTGCGGATGAGAGCGGCGAGGGCGGTTCGGGCGCTCGGGGAGAGGCGCTTGGAATCGTCCAGCCCGTCGATGTCACGGCCCGGCTCCAGGATGACCGCGGCCGCCACCACCGGTCCGGCCAGGCAGCCGCGACCCGCTTCGTCCACGCCGGCGACGGCCGTGTGGCCCGCACGCCAGAGCTCGGATTCGAATCGGAAATCGGGTCGCGTGCGCGTCACCGGTCAGGCCTCCGTGTACTGGTCGGGCAGGTCGTTCTCGTACAGGACCACGTCTCCCGGTCGCGCACGCCGTCGCACGGCGTCGCGCGCCTCGAAGAGGGTGTGGACGACGTGAAGGTCCTCCGCCCGGAATCCCCGGGCCAGCAGACCGCGGGCGATCGGACGGGTTCGTTCGGGGCCGACGAGGTAGACCTCGTCCGCGCAGCCCGCCATGGCCGCTCCGAATGCCTCGTTCTCGGCCTCCTCACGATCACCGAGCTCGATCATTCCCGGCGTCACCAGGAAGTGCCGGCCCGGGAACGCCGAGAGCACCTCGAGCGCACTTCGTGCTCCGACGGGATTCGAGTTGAAGGCGTCGTCCAGAACGAGGAGCCCGTCCTCGCTGCGCAGGGCCAGCCGGTGTGGCACGGGCTCCAGTCCCGATGCCGCGAGAGCCGCCTGCCGGAGCCTCACGCCCAGGACGCGCGCGACGGCCATACCGAGCAGCATGTTGCCGACGTGGTGGCGCCCGAGCAGTTTCAGCATGACATCGAGCGATCGGCCCTCCAGGTCCGTCACCCTGCAGGAGGTGCCTTCCGGCCCGAAACGGATGTCGGAGGCTCGCAGGTCCGCGTCCTCCCGACCCGTGGCCGACACGCCCACGACCGCGTGGGGCGATCGCCCCCGGTGGCTTGCGTACCACGCGTCGTCCGCGTTCAGAACGGCGGTCCCGCCCGGCATGAGGAAATCGAGGAGGCTTCCTTTCTCGTTCGCGATGGCCTCCTCCGATCCCATCGATTCCAGGTGCGCGACGCCGATACCCGTGATGACGGCGACGTGCGGCCGGGCGATGGCACACAGCTCGGCGATGTCGCCGGAATGCCGGACGCCCATCTCGAGGACGATCACCTGGTGCTCGGGCCTGAGCTGATCGTTGATCACCCGGCAGATACCCATCGGAGTGTTGTACGAGCCCGGCGTGGCGAGAACGCTGTATCGGCGGGCGAGCATCTCCGCGATCATGAATTTCACGCTCGTCTTGCCGTACGACCCGGTGACGGCCACGATGACGAGGTCCGGCCGTTCGGCCAGTCTCCGGCGGGCGCGGCTCTTGAAGCCCTCGTGGATGCGAAGCTCGACGGGAGCGAGGACCAGGCCTGCAAGCGCCACCCAGACCGGGGCACCGAGGTCGGCGAGCCAGAGTCCGGCGAAGAACATGGCGACCGCGGGAGGCCCCCAGGGGGTCGCCGCGGCCAGCAGTCCCGCGAGCGGGAGGAGAAGGGGAGGAAGGGCAGCCGCCGCGGCCAGGCGCTTGAGCCGCGGCGTTTGGGCCAGCGGCTTCTTGGGCCGGTCACGGCGGTAGCGGCGCGACGACGCGAAGGTTGCAGCCCACAGCAGGAGCAGGATGATCTGTGCCGTTCGGGCCTGGAACACGAACGCCGCCGCGATGAGGACGAGCCCCAGCGCGTGCGAGAGCCGGAAGAAGGCATCCCTCGGCCTGCGGGCGGTCCATCGCACCACCGCTCCCGGGTGGTAGCCTTCCAACTGCATCAGGTGCAGAAAGAAGCGGAGCCGTCGGCCGACCCTCCACGAGGCGAAGACCAGGGCGACTGCCCCCGACAGCAGCACGCCCGTCATACCGCGCCCTCGAGGAAGTGCCGCGTGCCGGCGATGAAGGGGTCGGGCGCGTCCAGGTAGCCGTAGTGGCCGGCCCCGGGGAGTTCGACCAGCCCGGCGTCGGGCAGCAGGGCGATCAGGCGGCGGACCTGGTCGGCGGAGACCGCCTCGTCGTTCGTGCCGCGAAAGACGAGGACGGGGACCGCGATCCGCCCGATCTCGTCCTCCACGTAGGTGTTGACGAGCCGGACGAAGATGTCCCGCATCACGCCCTCCAGGTTCCGGTAATCGGAGGACCCCAGCATCCGCCAGACGAGCGAATGACGGAGCCAGTCCAGTCCGTGCGCCCGCAGGCGGCCGGGGAGGAGGGAGAACGGAGCCTTGAGCGCGGAGGCGATCGTGCGTCGCGCCCAGTACTTCGCGGTGCGCTTCCGCCGGATGCCCGACGGGGACACGAGCACCAGGCGCCTGACGAGGGCGGCCGTCCCGGGGTCGGCCGCGAGGCGCAGGGCGATACGCCCTCCGTTCGAATGACCTATCACGGCAGCTCCGTTCGGGGCGACCTCGCGCAGAAGTCCCGCCACGGCCCGGGCATGACCGTCGAGGTCCACGGCCTCGGACGGGACGGGGGCCGATCCGTGACCGGGAAGATCCACGTTGTAGACGCGCCAGCGGTCGGCCAGTCCACGGGCCACCGGATCCATGAGCCGGGCGCTCGAACCCCAACCGTGCAGCAGAACCACGGGCCCGCCGTCCGGGGGGCCGGACGCGAAGACGCTGAGGAGACCGTGACGGACGGGATTGGACATGCGCTCGGGCGTTGCCGAATCAGGCGAAACCCGCTATCTTGATCGTCGTTGGAACATGATGGCGCCCAGTCAGCGGACAGCCGAGCTGCCGCAACTGCAAGACGCCTCGTGGAAATCGCCCCGACGGCGGCGGAACAGGCGGCGGGAAGATAACGCTCCCGTTCCATCCTCAGGAGATCGTCCGTTCGTCGGCCCTGGCCGCCCCTTGAGGGCAGACCGGCCTCAGGTATGCATGGTCGCGGGCAGCGTCCCGTGTATCCAATCTGATCGATACGACCGTATGTCGGAAAAGACATTCGACGGGATCCTCGAACTGATCGGGGACAAGAAATTCGGGTTCATCCGGGAATTCGCATCGGACGTGCCGAAAGGCGAAGGAGACCCGTTCGTCGCTCCGCAGATCATCAAGCGGTGGAAGCTGCGGGACGGCTCCCTCATGACCGGCACGTTGCGCCCCGGCCGCAAGGGCGACATGCAGGTGAACCGGATCGATACCGTGATGGGGCTGCCCCTGGGCACCTGGGTCAAGTTTCGCAACTTCGAGTCGGGCAAGACCATCTTCCCGAACGAGAAGCTGAACATCATCACGAGTCCGCGCAACGCGACCATGCGCGTCGTGGACCTGGCGGCGCCCATCGGCAAGGGACAGCGGGCCCTGATCACGGCGCCGCCGCGTGCGGGGAAGACCTATATCCTCAAGGAGATCGCGGCCGCCGTCGCCAAGAACCATCCCGAGATCGAGCTGATCGCCCTTCTGGTGGACGAACGGCCGGAGGAGGTCACCGACTTCCGCCGTACCACGGCGGCGACGGTCTTCGCCTCGTCCAACGACCGGGAGGAGGACAATCACGTCCGCGTCGCGACGCTCGCGCTCGAATACTCCAAGCGGCTGGTCGAGATGAAGCGTGACGTGGTCATTCTCCTCGACTCGCTGACGCGGCTCGGTCGCACGTTCAACCTGTACATGGGAGGCACCGGTCGCACGATGTCCGGCGGTCTGGATGCGGGAGCGCTCAAGATCCCGCGCAAGATCTTCGGATCGGCCCGCAACATCGAGGGCGGCGGATCGCTCACGATCATCGCGACGGCCCTCATCGAGACGGGCAGCAGGATGGACGACGTGATCTTCGAGGAATTCAAGGGGACAGGCAATTCGGAGATCGTCCTGGACCGCGAGATGGCCAACAAGCGCATCTACCCGGCGATCAACCTGAGGAAGAGCGGAACCCGCAACGAGGAGGCCCTTCTCGGAGAGCGCATCGAACAGCACCACCGGCTGTTCCGCGCCCTGAACAGCCGACATCCGATCGAGGCCATGCAGGCCCTGCTCCGGCATATCCAGTCGACGGCCGACAACGACCAGCTGCTCGACGAGCTGATTCCGGCCGACGTGGTGTGACGCGGTCCGGCGGATTGCCGGATTCGGTCCGGGTTATGGCAGTCGCCGTTCCCGGGTCCACGGTGAAATCCCGACCGTGCCTTTCGCCGACGTGCCGATTCCGTCCTGGTCCGTGAACGAGCGGCCGCGCGAGCGGCTGTTCTCGGGGGGTGCGGGACACCTGGCCGACGCGGAGCTTCTCGCGCTGCTCCTGGGCAGCGGCGTGAGGACGGTTGATGGAACGCACTCGGCGGTCTCCATCGGCCGGATGCTCCTCGCGGAGTTCGTGACGCTCCGCAGGTTGTCGCGCCGCGACGTGCGCGAATGGATGCACGTGTCCGGTGTCGGTCAGGCCGGCGCGGCCCGGCTGGCGTCGGCGTTCGAGATCGGCAGGCGGGTGGCCTCGGAACCCGTCGGCGACCGACCGGCGATCCGATGCCCGTCCGACGTCGCGGCGTTGCTCGGCCCGGGACTACGCGACCTGGACCGGGAGGAATTCTGGGTTCTGCACCTGAGCACGGCAGGCGAGGTCACGTACCGCGAGCGCGCGAGCCAGGGTGGGCTGTCCGCGAGCATCGTGGAGCCGCGCCTGGTGTTCCGGTCTGCGCTGCTCCAGGGAGCGGCCGCCGTCATCTGCGCCCACAACCACCCGTCCGGCAATCCCGAACCGAGCGCGGACGACCTCGCCGTCACGCGACAACTGGTCGAGGCGGGGCGGGTGGTCGGCATCCCCATGCGGGACCACGTGATCATCGCGGGGGATGGATTCACGTCCCTGGCCGAACGGGGCGTCGTGTAGACCGGCGAACACCGCCCGGCGTCGGCTCGGCCCCCGCTTGCCTCGCAGGGTGGGATCCGCGCCGCGGTCTGGCCATCTTCCCTCGGCGTTCGACTTGCCGCCGGGATGCGCTTCCGCGCAATTTCTTCGGTCCCCGAGGACCCGCGCGGCGGGTTCGGGATAGAACGGGCTCCGACACCGAGCCACCGTTTCCTGTCCATGTCCGACGTCTTCGAGAAAATCGTCTCCCTGAGCAAGCGCCGCGGGTTCATCTTCCAGTCCTCGGAGATCTACGGCGGTCTTTCCGCCACGTATGACTACGGACCGCTGGGTGCGGAACTGAAGCGGAACGTCGCGCAGCGATGGTGGGACGCGATGGTATACCGGAACGAGAACGTGGCAGGCCTGGACGCGGCCATCCTGATGCACCCGACCGTCTGGAAGGCATCGGGGCACGTGGACGCGTTCAACGATCCGATGATCGACGACCGGCAGTCGAAGATGCGCTACCGGGCGGATCAGCTGATCGAGGGGCACGTCGAGCGACTCAGAAGGAAGGGCAAGGAGGCCGATGCCGATCGGGTGTACGAGGCCCTCGTCGCGGCGCTTCACGCCGACGATCCGGCCCGCGCCCTGTACGACGTCATCCTCTCGGAGGAGATCAAGTCACCCGATTCGGGGGTCGCGGACTGGACCGAAGTGCGTCAGTTCAACCTGATGTTCGAGACCAGGCTGGGTGCGCTAGCGGGCGAGGACAACACGGTGTACCTGCGTCCGGAGACTGCGCAGGGC
>JAHEEH010000104.1 GCA_024640835.1 Bacteroidota bacterium | reverse complement strand
TGGCCTGCGCGACGCTCAGTTCGGCCATCGGCTCCGTGCTGGTGGCCCCCCGAACGCTCCAGGCCATCGGCAAGGACGGGGCCCTGCCTTGGGGAGGCATCAGCCGATGGATGGCTGCCGGCAGGGGTGCCGTCAACGAGCCGCGCAACACGACGCTCGTCACCGGTGCGCTGGCCGTCGTGGTCGTCCTCGCCGGCAACGTGGACCTGGTCGCCCGCCTGATATCGATGTTCTTCATGGTGACCTACGGGTCCCTGTGCGCGATCAGCTTCCTGGAGCATTTCGCGGCCCGTCCCGGGTATCGCCCGAGCTTCAAGTCGCGGTGGTACGTCAGCCTGATCGGCGCGGTGATCTGCTTCCTGATGATGTTCCAGATGGACCCGGTCTTCGCCCTGCTGGCCATCGCCGTGCTCGCCGCACTGTACGGGATCATGACCCGGACGGGTGGCGACACACGCGACGACCTGGCCGCCATGTTCGAAGGCGTGATGACCCAGGTCAACCGGAATTTCCACCTCCGGCTGCATCGTCGGGACGACCGTCGATCCAGTGACGAGTGGCGGCCCTCCATCATCACCGTGAACGAGCGCACGTTCGACGTGCAGGCACCGCTCACCCTCATGCGATGGATGTGCCACCGGCAGGGCTTCGGCACACACCTGCACTATATCCAGGGCGTTCTGGAAGAGGCATCATTCCGCGAATCGGAGCAGGTCCGGGCCCGCCTGGTCCAACTCGGGCGGACGCAGAGCAGCCCGGTGTACATGGATACCGTCGTCAGTCCGTCCATGACCTCGGCGCTCGCCCAGAGTCTGCAGCTGCCCGGCATCTCGGGGCTTCCGAACAACACCGTGCTCTTCGAGATCTCGACGCACGACGAGGCCGACCGGATAGGCCGCGTGGTCGACAATGCCCTGTTCGCCGCGTCTACCCGCATGACGCTTCTCGTGCTGCGGCATGGGGACTACTACTTCGGCGACCGGCGCTCCATCCACGTTTGGCTCACGTGGAACGACGCCACGAACGCCAACATGATGATCCTCCTCGGATACATCCTCGTCGGGCATCCGGACTGGCAGCGGTCGGGAATCCGGGTCTTCGTCGCCCTGCCGAGCGGAGACGTCGATGCGCGGCGGACCGAACTGGAGTCGTTCATGGAGGCCGGCCGACTCCCGGTGTCGGAGAAGAACATCGAGTACCTGCCCGTGGATTCACAGGAGACGTTCAGGAAGACCATTGCAGACCGGTCGCGGGACGCCGATCTCACGATCGTGGGCTTCGACCTGGCAGGGCTCCGCCAGCGACGCGAGGACGTGTTCACGAACCACCCGACCCTGCACGACGTGCTTTTCGTCCACGCGCCCGACGAAGTCCGGATCGACTAGGGCAGCGTCTTCCTCCCGGGCGGGTCGGCCGTACGTGGCCTGTTTGGCCCTACAACGGAACGGGGCCTGCCCCGACAGGCGATCGCCCCTGCGTCGGCTATGCTCCCGGACGTTCCCCGTCCGTCTTCACGCCCGACACGGGTCAGTTGCCATGACACGTCTCCTCGTCGTCGTTCCCCTCCCCCTCGTGATCGTCGTGATGGCCCTCGTCGCCTCGCCCGACACCCCACCCCTCCAGGGCGCCGCGGGCGAAGACGAAGCCTGCGTGACGTGCCATGAGAGCGTCACGCCCGGCTCGGTCGGCGACTGGCGCGCGAGCAGGCATTTTGTGGAGGGCATCACCTGTTCCGACTGTCACGGTGACGGCCACATGACCGCCGACGACGTGCTGAACGTCGAGTTGCCCACGCCGGAAACGTGTGAGACCTGCCACGCCGAGCGGGTCGAGGAATACGCGAGCGGCAAGCACGCGATAGCGTGGACGGCCATGAAGGCCATGCCTACGGTCCACTGGCAGCCCGTGGCCCTGATCGACGGCCTGAAAGGGTGCGGCGGATGCCACAAGATCGGCCTGAAGACCGACGAGGAGATCGTGGACCTGAAGCTCCAGGGCCACCGGTACGGGGTCGCGTCGTGCGACGCCTGCCACACCCGGCACACCTTCTCCGTCGAGGAAGCCCGGCAACCCGAGGCCTGCCAGACGTGCCACATGGGCTTCGATCACCCGCAGTGGGAAATGTATACGTCGTCGAAGCACGGAGTGCGGTTCGGTCTGAAGCGCGACGGCATCCTGCCGGGTCACCATTCTCAAGGCCCTTGGCGTACTGACGCCCGACGGTGAGCCGACCGCGCGTCTCCAGGCCGTCCGTGACGCCAGGATCGCCCGCCTGGACGCGGCCGAGTGGTTCGATCTGAGAGAGAAGATGGTCGGGGTCTGCACGGATTGCCATGCGGAGACCTACTCGAGGACGGAGCTGGCCAAGGGGGACGACATGATCCGTGACGCGGACCACCTGATGGCCGAGGCCATCCGCGTGGTGACCGGCCTGTACGAGGACGGAACGATCCCGAAGCCCGAGAGCTACGCCACGTCCTTCCCGGACCTGCTGACGTTCCACGACGCCTCCACGGCCATCGAGCAGAAGCTCTTCGTGATGTTCCTGAAGCACCGCATGCGGGCTTTCCAGGGCGCGTTCCACATGAATCCGGACTACGCCCTGTGGTACGGATGGAGCGAGATGGTGATGGACCTGACGGAGATCCGCGAGCGCGCCGCCGAAATGCGGCACTGACCCCCGGACGCTACCGCTTGCGCCAACCGTAGGCCGGACCGTTGTGGAAGAAGGCGAGCGGGGCGACCACGCCGTCCCGCTTGAACACCAGGCCGTCCTTCATCACGAAGCGGACGTCCCGCAGGGCCTCGATGTCCTCGAGCGGATTGTCCGCCGTCGCGATGATGTCGGCCGCCAGGCCCACCTTGATGGGTCCCCGCGTATCCATCGTCTCGGAAATCCGGTATCCGTTGATGGTCATCACCTTCAGGATCTCGGGGTCCGGTATGCCCGCGGCCTTCCACGACTCGATGAACTCTATCGAGAGCTCGCCACGGTTCATGCCCGGGATGTAGTAGTCGGCGTCCGTCGAGAAGACGAGCAGCACTCCCTTTTCGTAGGCGTCGCGCAGGCCCGCGAGGCGTGCCTCCCACTGGGCGTCGGTGACGCGTGACCAGTCCGCCTTGGGAGTTTCCGTTCCGGCGCGGAAGATGCCCTTCTCGGCCATGATCGTGTGGATCTCGGGGGTGAGCGCCCGGTCATGGTCCAGCGACCACAGTCCCGCCTCCGCCGCCCGCCTGGCTCCCTCCACCGTCTGCACGTGGCCGGAGACACGCTGTCCGGCGTTAGCCGCCTCGCTCACGAACAGTTTCAGCTGGTCCACCGTGTACGGATAGGCCTGGCAATCCACGCACACCTTCACCACCTTGCCACCGTAATGGATGTTGCGGCGGATGGCCTTCACGATCTCGTCGTCCGTGTCCGCATTCAGGTACTCCGGATACACCGTGTCCTCGCGCTCGGGTGTTTCGAAGAGCTGCCCCCCGAACGTGCCGATGATGATGCCCGAGTTGATCATCGTCGGACCCGGTACCCAGCCCATCTCTATGGCCTGGCGCAGGGCGGTGTCCGCGTAGAGCCCGTTGTTGCCGAGGTCGCGGACGATCGTGAAGCCGGAGGCCAGCTTCTGGAAACCGGTCGAGAAGGACTGGATCGCGCGCAGCGGCGTGGAGTCCATGATCACGGTGAAGTAGTAATACCAGCTCTCCGGGTCCTCCTTGTAGGTGATCCCCAGGTGGTCGTGGGCATCGACGAGCCCCGGAAGCACCCACTGGTCGGAAAGGTCTATGATCTCGGCACCCGGGGGCACCGTCACCTCGGAGCCGACGGCGACGATGCGGCTCGTACCCGTCGCCGGATCCCGGTCCACCACGATGACCTGGTCTTCGCGGACGGTGCCCGTCTCCGGATCCACCAGGTGACCCGCCAGAATCGCGCTTGTCTGGGCCCTGGCCCCGGGAATCGCGACGAGAAGAGCGAAAAGGAGTGCAATGATCCTGCGCATGGATTCGATCGGTTGAAGGAGACCGTCAAGTACCGATCCACGCCGCTCAGGCGCAAGAGGCAACCGATCAAGGAGATTTTATGGCGGAAGCACTTGTGCGGAACCGGGAACGTGACGTTATGTTAGGCGGCGCGATTCCCGAGTTCGTCTCACCAGATCGGCCAGATGGAAAGCTCGTCCAGTTCGTCCAGCTCCTCCGAGTTCCGGAGCAGCCCCACCGTCTCGAAAGAGAAATGGGCCATGCATGCCCGGGCCAAACTGCTCAGGGGCTATGTCCTGATCATCGCGGACGGTCGGAGGACTGCGAGCTTCTTCAAGGAGGGCCGCGGCTTCGAGCCCTGCCCCTTCAAGATCGCGAAGGCCCTGGTCGAGATGGGACTCGTGGAGGCGGCCGGCTCGCATTTCCTCGGTACGCGATTCGTGCTGTCATCGGCGGCGCCGGCCCCACCGCCGGTCGTGGACGTCGACGAGGACGACGAGACGGACGACAGTGCCCCGCGTGAGTCCACGACGTCCGGCATGGAGGTGCTCCTGGACGATCTCGAAGCCGAGCAGACGGACGACGAGGAGGAGGAGGACGCCGTCGATGACGGCGCGTCCGACGGTGAGGAGGACGGAGAGGGGGCCGACGAGGAGGAGGACGAGGACTACTGAGTTCCCGGGCCGGAAGCGAACGTCTGGTCCAGGATCTTCCCCGCGATCCGGGCAAAGTCCGCCTCGGTGACCATGCCGACCAGCTGACCTTCGCGCACGACCGGCAGCGCTCCGATGCTCTTCTCGCGCATGAGCTTGATGGCCTCCATCGTCGTGGTTTCCGGTGACACCGAAACCGGATCGGCGATCATGATGTCCTTCACCGTGACGTCCCTGGCATCACCGGGGGAGGCTTCGCGCTCGGCCAGGTACCGGATCAGCCTGCGGTGAGGCACGAGCCCCACGAGCCGGTGCCGCCGATCCTCGACCAGCACGTGACGGATGTGCCTCCAGTCCATGAGCACCGCCACGAATTCCACGGCCTCGTCCTCGTGGACGGTGAACAGGTCCGTGGTCATGAATTGCTCCACCCGCGATCCCGGGAGTCGGGAGATCTCGGGGCCCTCCTCGAGTTCGGCCAGGGCCCACTTGTGTCCCGGCAAACCCTCCGCCTGCCGGTTGCGCATGGCCGCAACCAGCGCGTCCAGCCTCTCGGAACGCGTCGAGGGTCTCTTCTTCATCCGGGCGAGTGACGTGAGCTGCCACTGGGATCCCGTCATGCGAGAACCCACACGCTCGTCCATGACCCCCAGGTAGCGATCGATGTCCGCCCCGTCGATCCCCGAAGCCTCCAGTCCCTCTCGCGCGACCGGCAGCAACTCGCGGAGGATGAGATCCGGAGCGGGCCACCGGTTGCCATCCACCCAGGCCAGCTGTGAGCCCAGACCCAGCCGGGCGGCCGCCACGAAATTGGACTTCGCCTCGTCGAAATCCAGGAGCGGACGCACGTCGGTGATCCTCGAGGACAGTCCGGAAACGACCCCGAACCAGAAGGCGGCGTTCGCCACCTCGTCGATCACCGACGGACCCGCCGGGAGGATCCGGTTCTCGATGCGCAGGTGAGGCTTCCCTCCCGAGATGCCGTAGCACGCACGGTTCCAGCGGTACACGGTGCCGTTGTGCAGCTGCAGGGCACTCAGTCGCGGCGCGTTGCCCTTGCGCAGCTCCTCGAACGGGTCGTCGAAATCCGTGGTCATGATCACCCGGAAGCGCGCGATGTCTTCCTTGTAGATCTCCGTTACGGACTCGTCCACCCAGCCGCTGCCGAAGTGTACCCGCGGACTCATGTCGCGCAGGTACAGGTTGCTGGACCGCGTGTCGATCGCCTGCTGGAACAGCGCGATGCGCGTTTCCTTCCAGAGCCGCTTCCCGAACAGAGTCGGCGAATTGGTTGCCGCTGCCAGGACCGGCGCCGCGACGAGCTGCGCGATGTTGTACAGGTGGGGGAACTCCCCCGGGGACACCTGGAAGTGGGTCTGGAAGCTGGTGTTGCAGCCCTCGACGAGGATGTTGTCGTGCTCGAAGAAGAGCTCGTCCGTGCCCCGGATCTGGTACTGGGACTTCCCTTCCTTCAGGCCCATGATGACGTCGTTCAACTCCCGGTAGCGGGGCATCGGCGCCATGTTCTCGATGCGCAGATCCGACAGGTGGACGGTCGGCAGGATGCCGGCCATCACGGGATAGGCACCCACCCGACCGGCCAGGCTTCGGACCATGTCGAGCGCCTCGTCCAGCTGAGCCTCCATTCGGCGCAGGCAATCGCCTTCGAAGTCGTACGGGTTCAGATTGACTTCGACGTTGAACCGGGTGAGCTCGGTCACGAGCCGTGGATCGTCATTGAGCGCCAGCAGTTCCTCCACCACGGGCGCAGGCTGGCTCCGGTCGTCCACGAGGAAGAGCTCCTGTTCGGCCCCGATGCGCCGGATCCCGGATTCGACCATGCCCTCCCGCAGCATGTGCTCCAGGGCCCGGACGTCCTGGATGATCTGCCGCGTGAAGCGACGCATGTCCGCGGGTTTCACGGACCGCTTGACGTCTTGCTCTCCCATGCAGTTCTCGATTCGTCGGCAGCCCACTCCCGCAATTCGCTTGGCTGGGCCGCTCCGGTAGCGATTCTCCAGACGCCAGAGTACACTCGCCTCCCCGGCGAGTCAACTGTCACCGGCCCCAGAAACCTGCCATTGGGCGCCTCGTTGGCCTATCGATCCCTGCCCGAAGGGCCCGTCCTGCCATGTCCCCCCTGTCACGCCTCACCGTCGCCGTCACCGTCGTCCTCGCGACGATGCAGGCACTTCCCGCGGGTGCACGCCAGACGGAGGATCCTCCCGATCGG
>JAHEEH010000103.1 GCA_024640835.1 Bacteroidota bacterium | reverse complement strand
GACGCGACGCGGCGCCGTCATGGACCGGCTGCGGGCCCTGGATCCCCTGCGCCCGCTGACCTCCGGATTCGCCCTCGTGTACCGGCACGGATTGCCCGTTCCGGCGGTCGGCCCCCTGCAACCGGGTGATCCGGTGGTCGTACATTTTCGTGACGGAACCGCGGATATGCAGGTCCTGGCCACCCATCCTGAAACCAGCGTCACCCGCTCGGAAACGTGACGGGGAATCAGCCGTTTGAGCCGCGTCACCGCTAGACGAGCCCGCCTTCGCATGGCCCCCACACCGGCCGAATTGACTCTCGAGATCGTCCCCCAGCGGCGCGTGGACGTGATCGACGTTGCTGGTCTCGTAAACAGTCGGAGAGACGGGTTCTTCGAGGAGTACGAGAAGACGGTATTCTGCTCATACCACACGACGGCGGGGTACCTGGAGCAGAGCCTCACCAGCCGACTGGGGCACAGTGCCGACGCGGTACATGCGTTCGTCCGGTCGTTCACGGAGCTGTTCCCCGCCGGCGCGGGCTACCGGCATGATCAGCTGGAATTGCGCGACGAGTTGTCGGAGGAGCAGAAGGAGGTCGAGCCCCGCAATGCCGACTCCCATCTCACGTTTATCGGGTGCGGTCTGGAGAACTGCGTCACGTACCTGAACAGGCCGCAGCAGCCCGTCTATTTCGTCGAACTGGACGGCACGAACGGGCCCGATCGCAGACGGCGCCGTACGTCGGTCATCGGATTCACGCGCGCCGAAACGGTGGACCAGTTCAGCCTGGAGATCCCGGTGTCCGATCACCGGATCGACTCGATCAACCTCTGGGGTCCCGAACTCGGTCTGTATGATCGCCTCCACGAGCTCATCCGTATCCACGGTGTCTCGAAAGGACGGATCGACATCGCCCTCGATCCCCGTGAACGGAACGCCGGACTCACGGTGAACGAGTACGAGACCCTTCTCATGCGCCACGACCTGGCCGAGGTCCTCCGGAACCCGATCCGGTTCATGGCGCAGAAGGGGCGCAACATGCTCCGCGACCCGCGGGCCATTCCGGACAAGGCCCGGGACTACGCGAAGTATGACCTGGTTCGCGTGGTCAACGAGTTCATCGATCACATGGGGCTCAACGAATCCCTGATCGAGCGGATCATCGATCGCTTCCTGGCCGTTCCGGCCGCCCGCTTCCTGCGCATGAAACGCGGGGTCAGCCTGGTCGTGAACGGGACCGAGGGCGAAACGCCGGGACGCATCGTGAGCGGGACCTATCAGAGTCCCATCATGGTCCAGTGGCGCAAGGCGGAACGGCAGGCCCGGACCGTCGAGGTCACCTACACGCGCTTCGTCTGAGCGTCCCTAGATCAGGGACCTGGACTGGAGGCCGTCCACGTTCACGCACGCGCCGTTGATCCACGACGCCCGGGGCGACGACAGGAAGGTCACCACGTCGGCCACCTCTCCGGCCAGGCCGAACCGGCCCATCGGAAGATTCGTCTCGACGAAGCGGGCCATGCCTTCGGGGTCCTCATTGCATCGTTTATCCCAGCTTCCTCCCGGAAAGCGGATGGAACCCGGCGCGACGGAGTTCACCCGGATGCCGTCCCCCGCAAGCTCCAGCGCCAGGATCTTGGCGAGGGAAATGAGGGCCGATTTCGTGCTGTTGTAGAGCGAAAGTCCGGGGCCCCCTGCCTCGCGACCGAAGATCGAGGAAATGAACGTGATCGCCCCCTCCCCTCCCTTCCTCATCACGGGAAGGCAGGCTCGCGCCACCCGCACATGGCCCCGGAGATTGAGGTCCAGGACGGCCTCCCAGTCGTCATCCGAGGTCTCTTCGAACCTCCCGCGCCGGTTCCCGCCAACGTTTCCGACCAGAATATCCACGCCGCCGAATGCTCTGACCGTGCGGTCGACGACGTCCGCCGCACCCGCCGATTGGGTCACGTCCGCAGCAATTGCCAGGACTTCTGCGCCCTGACTCCCGAGGTCTTCAGCCGCCTTCTCCAGCGCCTCGGTTCCACGCGCGCAGATCGCCACCCGGCAGCCCTCGGCCGCGAGAGAGCCGGCAATGGCCAATCCGATACCGCGGCTGGCCCCGGTAATGAGTGCGGTCTTTCCGGCAAGATGCAGATCCATGATGCATACGTGGTCGCGTTCCCGGCGAGAGTATACGCGATCTTTCCCGAGCGCACGGCGTATCCGGGACGAAAATGCCGCCCCGGGAGCCATGTCCGAATCCGAGCAGAACGGCCCTCAGACCGAGGAGAGCTTCGAGGTCGCGATCGCGCGCCTGGAGGCCATCGCCGAGCGTCTTGAAAACCCCGACACGCCGCTTGAGGAGGCCGTCGGCCTCTTCGAGGAGGGCGTCGCGCTCGCCCGTCTGTGTGCCGATCGGCTCGAAGCGGCCGAGCTCCGGATTACCGAACTGCGTCCCGACGACGGCGGACCAGACGGCGGTACCTCTCCCGGCTGACGTCATCCGACCCGTACGTCATGCGACTCTCACGATCGGATTCCGCCCGCAGGGACCTTCTTCTGGCCAACCTGCTCCTCCTGTCGCTTCTCGCGGTCGGCACGATCGGGTACTCCGCGATCGAGCGGTGGTCCGTGCTCGATTCGCTGTACATGACCTTCATCACGCTCACGACCATCGGCTTTTCGGAAGTACACGAGTTGTCCGCGTTCGGCAGGCTCTTCACGATCGTGCTCGGGCTCCTGGGAATCGGAACGGTGGCGTTCATCGCCACGCGCTCGGCCCAGATCCTCCTCACGAGCCATCGGCTTCACCTGAGACAGATGAAAAAGATGATTCAGCAGACGCGAGACCATTACATCATCTGCGGTCTGGGGCGAATCGGTGCCCGCATCGCGCAGGATCTCGAGCGCCAGCAAGTGCCATACGTCGTGATCGAGCAGAACGAACAGAAGCTCGAACGCCTCGCCAGCCCGTCCACGCTGTACGTCTGCGGTGACGCGGAGCAGGAGGAAACCCTGCTCGCAGCCGGAATCGAACGGGCCAAGGGCCTGATCCTCACGCTCCCGGACGACAGTGCAAACGTGTTCGTCACGCTCGTGGCGCGGGAGCTGAAGCCGGATCTGTTCGTGCTGGCCCGGACCGACAAGCACCAGAACCGGCGGAAGCTGCTTCGGGCCGGAGCGGACAAGGTCATCTCTCCGTACGAGATCGGGGCCGACCGCATGGCGCAGGTCATTCTGAAGCCCAACGTGGACCAGTTCATGGAGCGCGTCCTTCAGACCGGCGCACTGAACCTGGTCATGGAGGAAGTGCAGGTCAGTGAGGGCTCTCTCATCGCCGGGCGGACCCTGTCGGAAAGCCAGTTCCGGCAGCGGTTCGATGCAATGGTCGTTGCCATCATGGACAACGCCACGCTGAGCATGGATTTCAATCCAGGCCCGACGGTCGTGATCAAGCCGAACGACCTGCTCATCGTCCTCGGGAGCGGAGAGATGATCGATCGGCTGCGACGGGAAGGCTGCTCGCGGCCGGACTGAATCGCATTCCGTCCCGCCCGAGGAATCCCCGGCAGGGGGCCGGGCGTTCGTTCGCACCGGAAATCACTGCAACATTTTGAAGCATCTCGTCCACGCAGCCGCGATCGTCGCCCTCGCCGTCTGTCCGTCGCTCCCCGCGTCGGGCCAGATGTACATCAATCAGAAGGAGCTCGCCGACGTGCTCCGGCCGTGCACCGCGCCGGGCGGCACTACCGATCCGGTAGACTACAAGTACTCCGTTCTGTACAGCTCCAGGAGCAACTCCGTGCTGGCCCGGAACACCTTCTACAAGGTTCTTGGCGACGGGGATCTGGAGCTCGGTACCCGTCGCGCCAAGCTCGTGGGCCTGTTGAACCGCACGCTCATCCACCAGGCGGAGATCGGCGATACCCTGGTGGTGCCGGTCGTGTTCGAGGACGACTTCTGCGCCTACTCGCCGTTTCCTTTGGTCTACCAGGGGGCCTCCCGGTACGGTAAGCTCTTCATCATCGACAAGACCGTGCAGGCGTGGGCCGCCTACGAGAAGGGGAAGCTCGTCCGGTGGGGCATCGTGAATACCGGTTCCAAGGAATCGCCGACACCCAACGGCCGGTTCAGTTTCAACTGGAAGACGGAATACAGGATCTCCTCCCTTTCACCCCCGGGAGAGCGGTGGGAGATGTACTGGGTGTTCAACTTCCACCTGGCGCGAGGCATCCACATCCATCAGTACCCGATGCCCACCGGGGGGCCGACGAGCCACGGCTGCGTGCGCCTGGTCGAAGAGGATGCCCAGTGGATCTACAACTGGGCGGACGCGTGGACCACGACCGCCGGCTACGGCTCGATGGCGATGGACGCCCGCATCATCCGACCCGGAACCACCGTGCTCGTGCTCGGTGAGGACCCTCCCGGGGATCCGGTTCCATTCCTGCGTGATGAGGGCCGGCCCGTGCTGCGGATGATCGAGTTGCCCGCCCGGCCCGAGGACGTTCCGGTCGGAAACTGACCCGCGCCTACTGCACGGCCGAGAACAGGCGGCCGAACCTGGGCAGCGTGCGATCCGCATCCCAGGAGAAGTAGATGAAGATGGCCTTCCCGACCAGGTGGTCCATGGGCACGTATCCCCAGAACCGGGAGTCCTCCGAGTTGTCCCGATTGTCTCCCATCATGAAGAAGTAGTCCTGGGCGAACGTGTACGCTTCCGCCCGAACGCCGTCGATGCGGAACGTGGAATCGGGCAGGGCCTCGGCTGCATGACCCTCGTGCCGCGTGATCACCGTCTCGTAGTACGGCCAGTTCTCCGGGGTCAGTGTGACCGTCTGTCCCTTGAAGGGGATCGGAAGCGGGCCGAAATCGTGCGGCGTCCAGCCTCTCCCCTTCACGTACATCAGCCGGTCCGTCGCCGGATCACTCTCGTAGAGCGCGGGCTGGACGGATTCCACGTACGACCACGAGGCGATCTCCTCCGCCGCAGCGGTCGTCGCCGAGATCTGGACGAGCGAGCGGTCCTCGGACGTGCTCAGCTCCGAAACGCCGAGTTCGAGCAGCGCCGAGGCAGGCAGCACGACGCGGGGATCCGTCTTGCGGACGAGCCACATCTGCTGCATCCCGCTCGCCAGCGGTATCGGGTCTCCATTCACGACGACCACGTTCCGGACGACTGAAATCGTATCCCCGGGGAGTCCCATGACCCGCTTGATGTAGTGCTCCCGCCTGTCGATCGGCTTGCCGACGTCGGCCGGCCAGTTGAACACCACCGCGTCCCCACGTTCGACCTTTCCGAATCCGGGCAATCGCGCACCCGGGAACGTGATCCCCGGGAGGTAGATCGAGGTGAAGGGAATCCCGAGCGTCCGCGGGGTCCTCGTCCCGTAGTTGAGCTTCGAGACGAACAGGTAGTCACCGACCAGGAGGTTCTTCTCCATCGACGGCGTCGGAATCCGGAAGAGATCGAAGAAGATCGTCCGGACGATCACCACCACGATGACGGCGAAGACCAGGGCATCAAGCCACTCCCGGAGATGGCTCTTCGGTGGTTTGGCCCCCTCCTTGCTCCCCTTGTGGGCTCGTTCCTTGGCCCTCTCTTCTCGGCGTGAGCTTCTCGACGACTTGGACACGGTTCGCTACGATTTGTGCAGGTACTCGCTATTAACGCTCCGCCGGTTGCGAAGCGTATGTGCCAATGAAAGGCCGTCCGCGACTCAGATCCGGTCGCACAATACGCCGCGTGAAGAAGGATGCTCCATCGAAGCCGGAAACGAACCATCCCCGCGAATCCACGTGGTAGTAGTAGTCCACGTACGGTTCGCGTGCTGCAGGATCCAGAAGGGGTTCCAGCACGGCATTCCGAAGTTCGGCCATCCGGTTGCGATACCGCGCGTCCGATGCAAAGACGAGCCCGCGGTCCACGAATCCGTTCACGTCTACGATTGCGACCGGAATGGAGTCGTTGACCACGAGCCAGTATTCGAACTGGATCACCTCCTCGCGGGGGCGGGATTCCACGCTGTCGACTTCGGCCAGGGTGCGCGTCGGCGGCCCGAAGTGCGCCTCGAGCCGGGCTCGAAGATCGCTCGTGGCCGTCGTGTCGAGGACCGAAAAGGTGCGCCCCTGAAGGAACGCCCACGACACCCCGGTGAAACGATCGATGAATGCCGGACGCTCCAGCTTCCGGATCACGCGGACGGAATCGACCCTGATCGGCGGAAGGACGGGCTCCGACGCCTCCTCGACGGGCTCCTCGAGGAACGAGCGCAGCCATGCCCGGATCGTGTCGGATGGTACCCCCAGGGGATCCGGTGGAAGCTCCTGCATCCACAGCCCGTGACGCTCCGCCTGCTCGAGGGCGATACGACGGATGCGTGCTTCCATGAATCGCCCGACCAGGTCCTGCGCATCGGCGGCGCGCTGCGCACAACCGACGAGGATCAGCAGACTGACGAGGGTTGCACGACGCATGAAGCGGATCAGTCTTCCATCGAGAGAACCGCGAGAAAAGCCTCCTGCGGTACTTCCACCCGCCCCACCTGCTTCATGCGCTTCTTCCCTTCCTTCTGCTTCTCGAGCAGTTTCCGCTTGCGCGAGATGTCGCCTCCGTAGCACTTCGCCGTCACGTCCTTGCGCATGGCCTTCACCGTTTCCCGCGCAATGACGCGCGTACCGATAGCGGCCTGGAGCGCCACTTCGAACATCTGCCGGGGAATCAGCTCCTTCAGCTTGCGCGTGAGCTTGCGGCCCATGTCGTAGGCCTTGTCCCGATGCACGATCGTCGAAAGGGCATCGACCGGATCCCCGTTGATCATGACGTCCAGCTTCGAAAGCTGGCTCTCCCGGAAATCGGTGAATTCGTAATCGAACGAGGCGTACCCGCGACTGACGCTCTTGAGCTTGTCGTAGAAG
>JAHEEH010000102.1 GCA_024640835.1 Bacteroidota bacterium | reverse complement strand
GCGGTGGGTTCACCGTCGACATCGCGTGGCGGGACGGCCGGCCGGTCGAGGTCGTCCTGCGGGTCTCCCACGATGGACGGATCGCGCTCCGCGGCGTCCCGACGGGGCGCGTGGAGCGGGACGGCTCCCCGGTCCCGTTCGACTCCCCGGCACCGGGGTCGATCGCCGTCGAGGCGGAGGCCGGGGGCACGTATCGGTTCCTGGAAGACGAGTGACCCGCGCGGATTCAGTACCGTCCCAGCAGGTCCCTGAGCCCGGCTGACCGCTCCGTCATCGCCTCCTTCTCCCGCACCAGCTTCTGCACGACGCCGTTCGTATCGGCGCTCCCGCGGACGGCCGTGAACTCCGCCATCCGCTGCTCGTCCGACATGCCGAGCCCGTACCCGACCTGTGCAGACGCGGAACCGAACTCGGACCTGGAGTCGTCCAGGATCCGGGCGTGGAGGGACCCGGCGGCCGCTTCCCAGCTCGTCAGCACGTCCAGCGCCTGGACGGGTGTCATGGCGTCGGGGGTGAGTCCGTGCTCCTGGTCGAAGGCCCGGCAGACGTACTCCCATTCGTCCGCCTCGTAGCGGGCCGCAATGGCGGCGAGCCGGGCATCGACCTCGGCCACGGACGTGACCGATCCCGAGACGAGGTCGTCTTCGAGGGCGCGAAGGCGCTCGACCGGCATCAGGAGTCCGCCGACGTCGATCCAGGACAGCGGATCGGTCAGGTGCGCGTCCGGACGAAGAGCGCTTTGAACGTCCTCCCACGTGTCCGACCGGACGGCCTCGATGCGGTCCAGCACGCGGCCGCCGAGGTAGCGGATCACCGCCTGCTCGTAGTACCGGGCGCAGGTCCGCAGGAGGACGCGCTTGATGACGACCCCGCCATGGAAGACGGCCGATTTCTCCCTGGGCGTCTTCTCGTACAGGCTCTCCAGCAGGGCGCGCCCCGCCCTCATCTTCTGGACCGTATAGGGCGAGAAGATGTCGAAGGTGATCAGGTCCCGGCGCACCGGTGCCTTTCGGCGATCCCGTTTCGGCCATTTCTCGCCGTCGCGGACCGTGCCGATGCCGAAGAGATTCATGCCCGGCACGATCTCCGAACGCCCCCCGGCCTCGTGGATGTTGGCGAACGGCAGGTCGGGCGTGTTGATGTTGGTGTAATGCTTGCCGATGACCACGCTGAACGGGCCCATGTGCGTCTCGTGCAGGACGTACGAGAAGGACCCGGTCTTCGTACCGCGCTCGAACACGCCCTGGTGGACGGGGCCGAGCTTGTACATGTGGTTGCTCTGGTTCGTCCCGGAGCCGGCGTTGTAGAACGAGAAGCCGGCCGCCACCAGCAGCGAAGACTTGTGGTGCGTGACGGTGTACGGACCGGCGAAGGCGGCCAGCGCCTCCCCGTGGTACGCTTCGCAGTTCGCGAAGAACAGGCAATTTTCGGCCGAGAACTGCTTTCCGATCCGGCTGGCCTGCCCCACATAGGTCCGGTCCAGCACGACCCCGCCGGTGACGCTCGCTCCCTCGGCCACGACGAACTGCCGGGCCTGCACGTCCTGCCCCACCTCGGCGGGGTGCTCGGCGCAGCTGAGAATCGTCCCGTCCTCGAGGAGCGACGCTCCGCGGACGAGCGCGTGCGGTCCGATGAGGACGTTCCGGATGGAACCGCAGTGCAGAACCCGGGCGCCTGCGCCCACGAGGCCCCGATCACGTCGGTGCGAGGCGACCGCCCCGTCCACGAGTCGCGACCAGGCCTCGCGCAACGGCTCCGAATGCTTCCGGAAGACCTGCATCCAGGCGGTCTGGGCGGAAAGCCCCGGAAGAAGCCGCACGATCCGGCCACCGCCCTCGTTGACCGCCTCGATCTCGGCTCCGGCGCCGAACGTGGATCCGGCCTCCGCCGTCAGCGAGGCCACGTCCTGGAGGACGGCGCCCTCGTCGACGTCGGTCCGCGCCACCACGGATCCGATCCGTGCGATGCGGACGTTCGCGCCGACCGTGCAGTCGGCGAGGGTGGCGTCGAAGATGCCGCACGGCAGGTCGACGCCGTCCACGGAGACCGTGGCCGCGTTCGCACCGACGCTCACCGTGCCCAGGAAGTGGGCGTTGCGTACGCGGGACAGGTCGGTTTCCGCATCAAGAGAGACCTTCGACCAGTCCTCGGCGGTGCATCCCTGCGCCGTCAGCCGGTCGATCTGTGCCTGGGTCGGGGCAGCCATGGGCGATCCGGGATTCGGTCGTCGTGTCACACCTGGGGCGGTGCCAGGTTGTCACGTTCGATGTCCTTGAAGTACTTGACGGTGCCCACCTTGAGCTCGGCCGTGGATTCCTCGTCGCAGACGATCATGCCGTACCGGTGCAGCTGCAGCATCGAGACGGTCCACATGTGGTTCACGCCTTCCTCCACGACCTTCTGCAGCGCGCGCGCCTTGCCGTACCCGCTGACCAGGATGATCACCTCGTGCGCGTCCATGACCGTCCCGACGCCGACGGTCAGCGCGGTCTTGGGGACCTTGTTGGGATCGTTGCCGAAGAACCGGGAATTGGCGATCCGGGTGTCGTGCGTGAGCGTCTTGATGCGCGTACGCGACGACAGGGACGATCCCGGCTCGTTGAACGCGATGTGACCGTCCGGGCCGATCCCGCCGAGGAAGAGGTCGATGCCTCCGACCTTCCGGATGCGGTCCTCGTACCCCTGGCACTCCTGCTCCAGATCCTTCGCGTTCCCGTCCAGGATGTTCACGTTCTCGTGCGGGATGTCGATGTGGCTGAAGAAATGATGCCACATGAAGTGGTGGTAGCTCTCCGGATGCGTCTCGGGAAGCCCGACGTACTCGTCCATGTTGAAGGTCACGACGTGCTCGAACGAGACCTTTCCCTGCTGGTGCAGGCTCACGAGGTTCTGGTAGGTGCCGATCGGCGAAGAGCCGGTCGGAAGGCCGAGCACGAAGGGACGGTCCTTCGTGGGGCCGAAAGCGTTGATCCGGGCCGCAATGCGATGGGCGGTCCACTTGCTCAACGCCTCGGAGGTGTCATGGATGATGATGCGCATGAAGGGATGCTCGTGGAATGTGAATCGTCAGTTTGTGCGGGTCGCGCCAGGGGTCGTCACGGCGACGCCAGAAGAACCCGTGCGTCGGCGACCGCGCACCCGTCCCCCCGATCGTGGACGATCAGCGGGTTGATGTCCAGCTCCTGGATCTGCGGACAGTCGACGGCGAGCTGGGAAAGCCGCTGGATGCACTCCTCGATGGCGTCCGTGTCGCGATGCGGTCGTCCGCGCGCACCGGTGAGCATCGGGAAGGCCCTGACTTCGTGCATCATGGCCCGTACATGCTCGGGTGGCACCGGGGCGATCCGGAAGGCCACGTCCCGGAAGACCTCGACGAAGATTCCTCCCAGTCCGAACATCACGACGGCGCCGAAGGCGGGATCCCGCTTGACGCCGAGGATGACCTCTTCGCCCGGTCCCGCCATCCGCTGGACGAACACGCCGTCGATCCGGGCGCCGGGCCGGTGCTTCTCCACGTTGGCGAGGATGGTGTCGTAGGCCTCGCGGGCCGAGGCGGGAGAATCGACGCCGAGCAGGACGGCCCCGACGTCGAACTTGTGGACCACGTCCTCCGATTCGACCTTCATCGCCACCGGAAAACCGACGTGCTCCGCGACGAGGGCGGCCTCGTCGGCCGACCGTGCAAGGGCGTTGCGCAGGATCGGGAGCCGGTACGCTTCGAGGACGCTCATGGCGTCCGACGGCGACAACTGGGTTCTGCCGGCCGCGATGGCGGCATCGAGCGTGGCCCGTGCGGCGGCCGCATCGACATCGGCATACCGGACGGCGGGCGCGAGCGTCCGCTCCCTCTCCGTGCGGAAGTCGTGCGCCCGCGCAAAGGCACGGCACATGGATTCCGGCAGCACATAGTGCGGGATGTTGCGGTCCTGGAGAATGGCGATTCCCGAGGCGACGTCCGTTTCGCCCATGAACGAGCTGTAGGTCGGCTTGTCGAACGCCTGGGCCACGTTCGAAACCTCCTGGGCAATCGTGTCGATGTCGGTCATCGACTGCGGCGTCAGGATCACGAGCGCTCCGTCCACATTCTCGTCCTCGAGCGCACTCGCCATGGCCACGCGGTACCGGTCGGCCCGGGCGTCCCCGATCACGTCGACCGGGTTCTTGATGTTCGCCGTCACCGGAAGGGACCGCTTGAACACCTCGCGGGTGTGATCCGAGAAGGTGGCGAGCTCGAGGCGTTCCTGGATCGCGGCGTCGGTGGTCAGGACGCCGGGTCCGCCGGCGTTCGTGATGATGGCTACACGGCGCCCCTTTGGAAGGGGCTGGTAGGCCAGCGCGATCGCGTTGTTGAACATCTCCTCGATCGTCTGGCACCGGATCACGCCGGCTTGCCGGAGCGCGGCGTCCACGATCTCGTCGCTCGCGGCGAGGGATCCGGTATGGGACGCGGCGGCCGATGCGCCCTGCTGCGTGCGCCCCGATTTCAGGACCAGCACCGGCTTTCCGGCCTCCTGGATGATCCTGCGGGCCGCATCGACGAACTCCGCGCCATGCGTCATCTCCTCGAGATACATCAGGATGACCTTCGTGGCCGGGTCGTCCCCGAGGTAGCGCATCAGGTCGATGTCGCTGATGTCCGCCTTGTTGCCGAACGAGACGAACTTCGAGAACCCGATGTTCTTGGCGTGTGCGTAGTCGAGTACTGCCGTGCAGAGTGCTCCGCTCTGGGACAGGAAACCGATCGACCCTTCCGCCGGCATGCGGCGGGCGAACGACGCGTTCAGGTGAACGGTGGGCTCGGTGTTGATCACGCCCAGGCAGTTGGGCCCGATGAAGGACATCCCGTACTTCCGTGCGATCTGCAGGATCTCCTCCTCCCGCGCCGCGCCGCCCGGACCGACCTCACGGAAGCCGGCGCTGATGATGATGACCCCCTTGATCCCCAGCTGGCCGCACTGCTCCAGGGCCAGCTTCACGACGCTCGAGGGAAACACGATGACCGCCAGGTCGACCGGGTCCGGTATGTCCAGGACGTACTTGTACGCCTTGACCCCCGCGATCGAACGCTCCCTGGGACTGACCGGGTAAATCGTCCCCTGGAAGTCGTCCTTCAGGATGTTGTGGAAGATGTCGTACGGAACCGTGCCGGGTACCCTCGTGGCTCCGACCACGGCGACGGAACGGGGAGAGAAGATGGGCTCGAGCCGATCGTGGACCGCGTCGAGGGAGTCTGGCATGGATCTTCCTGGGCTGTCGGGTGCGGCGGTCACAGATAGTGCGAGATGAACTCGACGGCTCCTTCCACCGTCTGGACCTCACGGGCCCGATCCTGGTCCATTTCGATGTCGAACTCCTCCTCGAATCCGGCCATGAGCTCGATGCTGGCCATGGAATCGGCGCCGAGGTCGAAGACGAAGTTGGAGTCGGGCAGGACCTCGGTGGGACTGATGGCCAACACCCGGGCCACCACGCTCGTGACGCGCTCCTGTATCTCGTTTCGTTCCATTGGGGTCTCCGGTGCCGCGAAGGCATCTGCGATGGGAAGGGTCGCCGTTCCGTGAACGGCCGCAGGGATGGTATACAGCACGGTTTCCCGAATCAACCGGGATTTCCCCAAGCGGCCGACACAAGACGATGGATTTCCGGGGAACGGAACACGAATGCTCCCCGCAACGACGGGCCGACCGGGGGAAGCCGTTGCCGCCTCCGCCCCCGTGCCGCATCTTACCCGCGTCGGTTCTGAACCCACCCCGGCCATGAGCACGGACTGGCAGCGTCTGCGCGAGCACCTCGAACGGCAGTATCCGGGCGGTCCCCGTTCCATCCACGGCCCGGACCACTGGCGGCGCGTCGAGAAGAACGGGCTCGCAATCTGTGCCGATACGGACGCCGTGGAGGACGTCGTCCGGTTGTTCGCGCTGTTCCACGATTCCCGTCGCGAGCACGACGGATATGACACCGTCCACGGCGCCCGGGGCGCCGAACTGGCCGGGAGCCTCCGCGGCGTGCTGTTCGAGCTCAGCGACGCACATTTCGAGCTTCTTCACTACGCGTGCACCTGGCACACGCACGGGGAGCTCAGCGAGGACCCGACGATCGGGGCCTGCTGGGACGCGGACCGGCTGGACCTGGGTCGCGTAGGCATCACGCCGTCTCCCCGCTACATGAGCACGCGGCTCGGGCGCCGGGCCGCCAAGCACGGCTCCATCGAGCCGTTCCTGTGAGGGGTGCCGGGACCCGCGGCGCAGCGTTCCGTCGTCCGGATCTCCTCCGGGGGCACGCTGCAGCGAACGTGGAGCCGATTCGACGAATTGCGTACGTTTCCCCGATCATGCCCGGAGCCCCGATGCGCCTCACGATCCGTCTGCTTCTCCTGCTGCTCGCGACCCCGGCGGCGGGCCAGGCACCCGGCTTCGCCGACTCGACGCGGGCCTCCCGGCTGGCCTGGTTCGAGGACGCGAAGCTGGGCATATTCCTGCACTGGGGAATCTACGCGGTGGACGGGATAGACGAGTCCTGGTCGTTCTTCAACGGCTACGTCTCGTACGACGACTACATGGAGCAGCTCGGAGGCTTCACGGCGTCCCGGTACGATCCGGTGGCCTGGGCGTCCCTGATCGCCCGGAGCGGTGCGCGCTACGCGGTCCTCACGACCCGGCATCATGACGGCGTGGCCCTGTGGGACACCGGGGAGGACGGCCTGAACGTGGTCGACGATACGCCGGCCGGTCGGGATCTCGTCGGGCCGTTTGTCGATGCGCTGCGGACACGGGGCCTTCGGGTCGGTCTGTACTACTCGCACTCGGACTGGTCACACCCCGACTACGACGTCTTCACGTCGAGGGAGAAGCGGTACACGGACGATCCGGCGCGTTTCGGGCGCTT
>JAHEEH010000101.1 GCA_024640835.1 Bacteroidota bacterium | reverse complement strand
GTGCATTCGCGCACCTGGGTCACGGAACCGGGGGCGCTCTGGATGTCGGAACGGTACAGGGTCTGAATGGAGTCGACGACGAGCACGGCCGGCTTCACCTCCTCGGCGGCCCGAATCGCGGCCTCGGCATCGGTCTCGGGGAGAAGATGCATCGCCGATCCGTCCACCTCCAGGCGGTCGGCACGAAGCCGCACCTGCTCGGGTGATTCCTCGCCGCACACGTACAGCACGCGACGATCCGCGAGCATGGCGGCGACCGCCGTCATCAGGGTGCTCTTGCCGATGCCAGGGTCTCCCGCCACCAGGGTGACCGAGCCGGCCACGATCCCACCGCCCATGACCCGGTCGAATTCGTCCACGCCGGTCCGCAGCCGGCGCTCGCCGGACGGGGCCACGTCACCCAGGAGCACCGTGCGGGGTGCGGGCCCGGGCCGTCCCGAGGTGCCGCTCCGGCCGGCCACGATCTCCTCGACCAGCGTGTTCCACTCCTCGCACGAGGGGCACTGCCCTGCCCACCGGGCGGACTCGTGCCCGCAGTTCTGGCAGACAAACCGGGTGTGCGTGCGGGCCATTCGTTACCTGTGCTGACGTTGGGGCGGCAGTATAGGGGCGTCCCGCGACAAGGGCGTGACACAGGCACGTCCTGAAGGCGCTCGCCACGGCAGGATCGTCCGGCATGGATTCGGACGCATCCGTACCTTGGCGCGCCCGCCCGGTCGGTGTCGACGGTCGGCCCGGAGATCGTCGGGCCGCCTGAGCGTTGCGCGGGCTCCATCCCATAGTCCATGACCCGGAACCGATCGATCATACTGGCACCCGCGGTGGCTCTCGGCAGCTACAGCCTGCTGCTGTTCCACGCGTTTTCGTCGCTCGGAGAATTCGGCTCGTACCGCAAGAACGTGGTGCGGCAGATGGTCCGTGTCGGCGTCGATTCTCTTCCGATCGTGGCGCTGGCGGCGGCGTTCTCCGGTGCGGTGACGACCGTGCAGACGGCCTACCAGCTCGTCTCGCCGTTCATCCCGAAGAGCATCATCGGGGCCATCGTGGTGCCCTCGATGATCCTGGAACTGGGTGCCGTCGTGACCGGATTCATCCTGGCGGGACGGGTGGGAGCCCGGATCGCGGCCGAGCTCGGCACGATGCGGGTCACGGAGCAGATCGACGCTCTCGAGGCCATGGGACTGAACTCGATCGGCTACCTGATCGTGCCGCGCGTCATCGCGGGAGTCGTGATGTTTCCGGTGCTCTACATTGCCGCGAGCTTCATCGGCATCGCGGGCGGCCTCTTCGTGGGGCACGCCGGAGGATTCGTGCCCGCCGGCGAGTTCATCGACGGAGCCCGCGAGTTCTTCCAGCCGTTCGATCCGGTCTTCGGCCTCATCAAGTCGTTCGTCTTCGGATTCATCATCACGTCGATTTCCTGCTTCAAGGGATACAACACGCTGGGTGGGGCGGAGGGCGTGGGCCTCGCCACGACCCAGGCAGCCGTCATCAGCTGCGTGTACATCCTCATCGCGGATCTCGCCCTGGCGGCCACGCTGCTCTGATCCATGATCCGAGTCGAGAACCTGTACAAGAGCTTTGACGGACGCCCCGTTCTCACGGACGTGTCCCTCGAGATCCCCGAGGGCCATACCATGGCCATCATCGGACGGTCGGGCTCGGGCAAGTCGGTGCTGATGAAGCACGTCATCGGGCTTCTGAGGCCGGACCGGGGGCGGGTGACCGTCGACGGCGTGGACATCGGCCGGATCCCGTACGGGGAGCTGCGCCAGGTCCGCCGCCAGTTCGGGGTGCTGTTCCAGGGGGGCGCGCTGTTCGATTCGATGGACTCCTTCGAGAACGTCGCCTTTCCGCTCCGCACGTTCACCTCGATGACGGATGTGGAAATCCGACGCGAGGTGGAGGACTGCCTCGCGATGGTGGATCTTTCGGGCGTGGGTCCGAAGATGCCGGCCGATCTGTCGGGCGGCATGCGAAAGCGCGTTGCCCTCGCACGGGCGGTGGCTCTCCGACCCCGCTACATCATCTACGACGAGCCCACGTCCGGACTCGATCCCGAGACGTCCAACACCATCGACGTGCTGATCCGGGACCTGGCGGAGCGCCTGTCGGTGACGAGCATCGTGGTGACGCACGACATGCACTCGGTGCTTTCGATAGCGGACCGGGCCGCGTTCATCTTCGAGGGCCGGATGCACTGGGTGGGCACCATCGACGAGATGCATGCTTCGACGGACGAGACCCTCCGGGCCTTCGTCAAGGCCAACGAATACCAGATCGGGATGCCCCATGCTCCCGATCTTCCCTGAACCGAACGAGAACCCGACGCCGTGAAGCACTCCAACGAGCTCAAGGTCGGCCTGTCGATCATCACCGCCGCGATCATTTTCATTCTCGGCGTACGCTTCTTCGAGGACCTTCCGCTGTTCGAGACGACGTACACGCTCGAGACGGAGTTCGACAACGCCGCCGGCCTGATCGCAGGCAACGTGGTCCGGGTGAACGGCGTCGGCGTCGGTTCCATCGACGATGTGTACATCAATCCGGAGAACAACCGCGTTCGGGTCCGATTCCACGTGGATCGGGAGGTGCCCGTCAGGCAGGGATCGCACACGGTCGTCTCGGGCTTCGACGCGCTGGGCGTGGTCCGGATGGACGTGGTGCTCGGGTCCGCCGACAGCGCGAAGGTCCCGGTCGGCGGTTTCATTCCGAGCCGCGAACAGGCGGACCTGCTCGGGTCGCTCTCCGAGAAGGCGCCGGTGCTGATCGATCGCATGGACGGAGCGCTAGCCCAGCTCACGTCGGTCCTCGAGACGACTCGCTCCATGCTCGATGATCCGGACGGCGATGCGCGGCAGGCCCTGGCGTCCATGCGCGGATCCGTGGGGACGCTGGATGCCATGCTGCGGGCCGAACGCGATCGCATCTCCTCCATCCTGGAGGAAGTGGACGGCATCACGAGCGGACTGAATCGGGCCATGGGGCCGGACGGTGACTCCCTGGCCGCAACGGTGGCGAACATGAACGCCGTCATGGCGAGGCTCGACCAGACGCTGCTGACGCTCGACGCCACGGCCTCCGGCGTGAACGAGCTGCTCGACAAGGTGAACCGTGGCGAAGGGACGATCGGTCTCCTGGTCAATGATCCGGGTCTGTATCACCGTACCGACTCGCTGCTCGGTTCGCTCGACGCCCTGCTGGTCGACTTCCGGGCCAACCCGGGCCGCTACCTGAAGGAAATGCGGCTCGTCGACCTGTTCTGACAACCAGAGACCCCCTGGATGATGCCCACGTACGACGAGTCCCTGGAGCTCTTCCACGAATGGACGCGGACCGAGAGCCTTCGCCGCCACGCCTACGCGGTCGAGGCCGGAATGCGGGCCTATGCGCGTTTCTTCGGAGAGGATGAATCGCTCTGGCGGATCACCGGTCTGCTGCACGACATGGACTACGAGCGTCACCCGACGGCGGAGGAACACCCTTTCGTGGGAGTTTCGGTGCTCAGGGAACGCGGCTATCCGGAGGTGATGCTTCAGGCCATCATGGGTCATGCGGAGTACACCGGCACTCCCCGCGAGACGCGACTGGCCCAGGCGCTGTTCGCGGTGGACGAACTCGCCGGCTTCATCACGGCCTGCGCGTACGTCCGGCCCACCGGCCTGGAGGGTCTCGCGCCCAAGTCGGTCCGCAAGAAGCTGAAGGACAAGGCGTTCGCGGCGGCGGTAAGCCGGGACGACATCAGGTCGGGTGCCGAAGCCCTGGGCGTGGATTTCGACGAGCACGTCGCCCGCGTCATCGAGGGCATGCAGGCGGATGCGGAGCGCCTCGGGTTCGGGACCTGAGACCATGAGCGAGACCCCGGACAGCACGCCGATCGAGCCGGATCCGTCAGAGCCACGGGCCGTCTCGTCCGTACCCGAAGCACGGGCCGTGACGCGCGCAAGGGCACGCGATCTGCGGGCTCTCGTGGCCACGTACATAAGGCGGCACCTTCCGCCCGCCCGCCAGGAGAAGCCCGACATCGCCGAGCCCCCCCGGGCCGTCGGGGCCCATGCGAAGCTCCTGCCGGTACTGCGCCTCGTGCCCCTGGTGCTCGGGGCCCTGTTTCTGGCGTCCTTCGCCTGGGACTTCGACGGCGTCGTGCTGAACCTGGCCGGCCGTCTCCTGCATCTCGACGGGCTGCTCCGGATCCTGTCCGTTTCGGGCCTCATCGGCTTCGCCACGAACTGGCTGGCGATCACGATGCTCTTCAACCCCCGGCGTCGCCGTCCCGTCTTCGGGCAGGGGCTGATTCCGGCCCAGCGCGACCGGGTGATCTACAGACTGGCCAAGGCCGTCTCCGAGGAACTGATCAACGAGGAGATCATCAAGCGGAAGATCGAGGAGGCGCAGATCATCCCCCGGTATCGCGAGCTGGCCATGAGCGTGACGAGGGGCGTGCTCGAGGATCCGGACTTCCGCAACGACCTCAAGGCCCTGACGGCGGATTACGTGGAGCGCGTGCTGACCTCGGAGGAGGTGCGCCGTCGCATCGTCGACTACACGATAGAGAAGATCGAGGCCTACGTGGGAGAGGGGGTCGGTGGTCTCGCGCTGAAGGCGTATCGCTACCTGAACGAGGAGGATTTCAAGCGCCGCATCGACAAGGCCATCCACCAGATTCCCGGATCGCTCGACCTCGTTCTCGACGAGATGGACGCGATGCTCGACCGGCTGCCGGAGAAGATCGAAGCCCGCGCCGAGGACATCGAGGACTGGGCCACGCGCGCCGTGCTCGGATTCGTCGAGCAGCTCGACGTGTACGGCATGATCATGGGCAACATGGAGCGCTACGACGAGCGACAGCTCGAGGACCTTCTGCGGCGCACCACCAACGAGCAGCTCAACTACATCAAGTACCTGGGCGGCGTGCTCGGATTCGTGGGGGGTCTGGTCATCTGGGAACCCGTGCTGTCGGTGGTCACCCTGACGGCGCTCGGCCTGCTGCTGTTCGGCCTGGACGAGGGGCTGATGCGGCTCAGGAGCACCGGGACCGATTGACGGTCAGTCCGCCTGGTCGCCGGCGGGTGCCGCGGAACGGACGAAGCAGCGTCGGCAGCGCGGCTCGTAGGCATCCTGGGCACCCAGCATGAGGCGATCACCGCCGGCAACGAGCCTCTGTGAGTGGTTGGCAGGCCCGCCGCACACGACGCAGACCGCGTGAAGCTTGGTCACGTATTCGGCCACGGCCATGAGCTGGGGCATGGGCTCGAAGGGTCGACCCAGGTAGTCCTGGTCCAGGCCGGCCACGATGACCCGCTTGCCGTCCTCGGCCAGCTGGCAGCAGACCTCCACGATCGATCCGTCGAAGAACTGTCCTTCGTCGACTCCCACGACGTCCGCGTCCGCTGCCAGAAGTATGATCTGGGACGGTGACGAGACGGGCGTCGACGGGATGGCCGATTCGTCGTGCGACACGACCTCGGTATGGGAGAACCGCTGGTCGATGGCCGGTTTGAAGATCTCGACCCGCTGACGGGCGATGCGGGCGCGGCGCATCCGGCGGATCAGCTCCTCCGTCTTGCCGGAGAACATCGAGCCGCAGATGACCTCGATCCAGCCCGAGTTCGCCGATTTGTGGAGGACGTAGGGTTCCATGACTCGAATTCCGACCGCGCCGGTCGAAGATACGCGGCAGCCGGGATTCGCGGCCGCCCGTGGGACTCAGACCTCTGCCGCAGCGGCTGCCTGAACCCATCCCGTCACGCCGTTGGGCAGGCGCACGCGGAGCCAGGTCCCATCGTGGGCCTCCACGTCCACGGTGAGTCCTTCGTACAGCGTGACGCCGGCGTCGTCGCCCGCCGCCGACGTGTACAGCGGGACGGTCGGTTCCACGATGACCGCCTGGTCTCCATACGGGGACCGGATCGACGCCATGAACCCTGCGGTCACGAGCACCGTGGCGGCCAGGGCGGACGTCCATGCCACCCTGGTCCCGAAGGAGGATCGGCTTCCGCTCCGGATGCGCCACGCGACCAATCCGAACGGGATCCACCACAGGAACGCTCCGATCGCAAACAGGCCTCCGGCGCCCGCAGCGCTCACGATCCACTGCCAACCCCGGGTCCAGAAGCGGACAGGCAGCCTCGAGAAGCGCTCGGGGATGCGCGAGCGCGCGATTTCGAGGTTGTGCAGGATCCGGCGGTCGGTCGGCTCCATGCGACGCGCGCGCTCGAGGAACCGGATCGCCTCGCCAAGCCGGTCAAGACGGTAGTAGGCGACCCCGAGGTTGTAGTAGAGCGCCGTCGAAGCGACGCCGAGCTCCATCGCCGCCCGGTATGACCCGACGGCGCCTGCATAGTTGCCCGCAACGAGACGTTCGGTGCCCTCCTCGTACAGGCGCACGGCGTCCGAAGGCTGCCCGGCGACGATTCCGGCAGAAAGGACGAGAGCGAACCAGACAGAGAGGAGAGTCTTCGCGATCATCAGGAAGAGGCCTCCACCATCGCTTCGTCCAGAATGACCAGCAGGCGCGAGGCACGATCGCGGTCCGCGTCGACGGCTCTCGCTTCCGGCTCGATGGGTCCGAATCGCGCCCGATCGCACGCATCGAGGAAGTCCCGAAGCTCCTGGCGGACGACGGGGGAGACGCCGTCCCGCGCCAGGCGATCGTCCAGCCGCTCGCGCGTGAGACCGTGCTCGGCGACGTCGAGGCGATTCCCGATGAATCCAAGGATGGCCGCGGCGACCTCTTCGTAGAAGGCCCGGTACTCGCGGGCCCGCTGGAGCTCCATCGCCCGGCGGAGATGTTTGCGGGCCAGCGGATGGGCACGGCGCCTCCGACCCAGGGCGGGATTGGCGGCCAGATGTCGTGCGCGGCGGTCCGCCAGGTAGACCGCTCCCGCG
>JAHEEH010000100.1 GCA_024640835.1 Bacteroidota bacterium | reverse complement strand
GGGTGGCGCCGAGGTCGAGAAGCTGCGCGAGGAGATCCGGAAGCTGACGTCCAAAGACATCCAGATCAACATCAACGAGATCAAGCGTCCGGAGCTCGATGCGTCCCTGGTTGCCCAGAACATCGCGCAGCAGCTCGAGGGTCGCGTGTCGTTCCGTCGTGCGATGAAGCAGTCGCTCGGTGCCGCCATGCGCATGGGTGCGGAAGGTATCCGCATCAAGCTGGGCGGACGGCTGGGCGGAGCCGAGATGGGTCGGACGGAGCAGTACCTGGAGGGCCGCGTGCCGCTTCACACGATTCGCGCCGACATCGATTACGCGGAGGCGACCGCCTTCACGATCTACGGTACGTCCGGTGTCAAGGTCTGGATCTACCAGGGAGAAATCCTCGGCCGCCCCGACCTGAGCCCGAACGTCCAGGCGCAGCGTCAGCAGATGCAGCAGATGGAGCCCGAGCGTCGCCGCGGCGAACGGGACCGGAAGCGTCGCCGTCGCGCCACGGGTGCCCGTACCGACAAGAAGGGTTCCAACTGAAGATTATCCGGGCGTCCGCCGGACGACCTATAGAGGAGGGAATCAATCATGCTCATGCCGAAGCGCGTCAAACGACGCAGAGTGCAGAAGGGGAGGATCAAGGGTGACGCCCAGCGCGGCACCCGGGTCAACTTCGGCGATTTCGGAATCAAGGCGCTGGAGATCGGCCGCATCACGAGCCGCCAGATCGAGGCCGCCCGTATCGCCATGACGCGCCGGATGAAGCGGACCGGGAAAGTCTGGATCCGCATCTTCCCCGACAAGCCGATCACCAAGAAGCCTGCCGAGACCCGAATGGGTAAGGGCAAGGGCGCGCCCGAGTACTTCGTGGCCGTTGTCCGCCCCGGTCGAATCCTGTTCGAGGTCGGCGGTGGCGTGCCCAAGGACCTCGCCGAAGAGGCGATGGCCCTCGCGCAGCAGAAGCTTCCCATCAAGACGAAGCTGGTCACACGGCCAGACTTCGCCTCTCATTCCTAGAGTCATGAAGGCAAAGGAAATCCGCGATCTGAGCGTCGAGGAAGTCACCCAGCGCATCAAGGAGGAAAAGGAGCAGCTGGCGCATCTGGAATTCCAGCATGCCGTGGCCGAGCTGCCCAATCCCATCCTGATCCGGGAGAAGCGACGTCTCCTCGCCCGCCTGAAGACCATTCTGAGCGAAACCACGCGGGCCTGACCGCCCGATCAACCGGTAGTTGGTGAGGACACGGTACACGGCTCACCAAGCCATACACAGCACCATGGAGCAGACGCAAGTAAGAACGGCACGCAAGGAACGCGTCGGCCTCGTCGTCTCGAGCCGGATGGACAAGAGCATTCTTGTTGCCATCCAGCGCCAGATCAAGCATCCCATCTACGGGAAGTTTGTGAAGAAGACCACGAAGCTGATGGCGCACGACGAAAACAACGAGGCAGGAGTGGGCGACACGGTTCGCATCCTGGAGACCCGGCCGCTGAGCAAGAACAAGCGCTGGCGCCTCGTCGAAATCGTGGAGCGGGCCAAGTAGCGCCGCCGGCCGGTCTTCCGGCCGGGTTCATTCGGACCTGTAAGAACGCAAATCGTCATGATCCAGCAGGAGACGAGACTAAAGGTTGCCGACAACAGCGGCGCGAAGGAGGTGCTCTGCATTCGCGTTCTCGGCGGGAGCGGGCGTCGGTACGCCCGGGTGGGCGACACGATCGTCGTGTCGGTGAAGTCCGCCATTCCCGGGGGGAACATCAAGAAGGGCGAGGTATCGCGGGCGGTGGTCGTGCGGACCAAGAAGGAGTACCGTCGGAAGGACGGCTCCTACATCCGGTTCGACGAGAACGCCGCCGTGCTGCTGAATGCCCAGGGCGAGCCGCGCGGGACCCGCATTTTCGGCCCCGTCGCACGTGAGCTGCGCGAGCGCCAGTTCATGAGAATCGTGTCGCTCGCCCCTGAGGTCCTCTGACCCCAGGACGCGTCAAGCGGCGACCAAACCGAGCAGAACGATGCCTCGCACTACGAAAGAAACTTACAAGCTCCACGTCAAGAAGGGCGACATGGTCCGCGTGGTTGCCGGGAACGACAACGGCAAGGAGGGCAAGGTCCTCCGTGTGTTCCCGGAGACGCAGCGCGTGATCGTGGAGGGCGTGAACCTCCGGATCCGCCACACGCGCCCGAACAAGACGTATCCGCAGGGTGGTCGCATCCAGCAGGAGAGAGCCATCCACGTCTCGAACGTGATGCCGCTCGACTCGGCCGGTGATCCGACGCGAATCGGTCGCAAGCGCATCGAGGATCCCGAGACCGGGCGTGGTCGATGGATCCGGTATGCCAAGACGACGGGTCAGGAACTCGACCGCTAATCCGCGGACGCAGCACATGCAACGCCGGCACAGCCGGCCGAACCAGACAGCAACGATGGAAGGCTACGTACCCAGGCTCAAGAGCAAGTACCAGGATGAGGTCGCACCCGCGCTCATGAAGGCGTTCGGGTACACGAACTCCATGCAGGTGCCTCGCCTGGTCAAGATCAGCGTGAACAAGGGTGTGGGAGAGGCGTCGACCAACAAGAAGATCCTTGACGACGCCGTCGAGGAGCTGCGCCGCATCACGGGGCAGCACCCCCATGTCCGCAAGGCCCGGAAGAGCGTGTCCAACTTCAAGCTTCGTGAGGGCATGCCCGTCGGGGTGTCGGTCACGCTGCGGGGAGAGCGCATGTTCGAGTTCCTGGACCGGTTGATCACGCTCGCGCTTCCGCGCGTCCGCGACTTCCGCGGCGTGCCGGACAAGTCGTTCGACGGGCGGGGGAACTACTCGCTCGGGATCAAGGAGCAGATCATCTTCCCGGAGATCAACGTCGACAAGGTGGACCGGATCTCCGGTCTCGACGTCACGATCGTCACCACCGCCCGGTCGGACGAGGAAGCGCATGCGCTCCTTCGCGAGCTCGGCATGCCGTTCGTCCGTCGCGAGACGGCCGACGTGGTCTGAACAACGGAATCAAGCAACAGCAGGACAACATGGCCAAGAAGAGCTGGATCGCCCGCGAGCGCAAGCGCAACCGCATGGTGGCGCTTCACGCCGAGAAGCGTCGCAAGCTGAAAGAGGCCGGCGACTGGGTCGGTCTGCAGAAGCTCCCGCGGGATGCGAGCCCGGTCCGCCAGCACAATCGCTGCGCCCTGACCGGGCGGTCGCGCGGGTACATCCGCCGCTTCGGAGTCTCCCGAATCGCGTTCCGCGAGATGGCGCTGAAAGGCATCATCCCGGGCGTCCGGAAATCGAGCTGGTAACCGGCAGCATGCGTGGTCAAGCGCCGGGCAACCCGGCGAACTGACTGACATCACCCCGATCGAACAACATGAGTGCAATCACTGACCCCGTCGCCGACTACCTGACCCGCGTCCGGAACGCGGTGCAGGCCGGCCACCGCCACGTCGACATCCCCGCCTCCAAGCTGAAGCGGGCGATGACCCAGATCCTGGTGGACAAGGGTTTTGTCAACCGCTTCATCAACGTCGAGGACGGACGGCAGGGACTCCTGCGGGTCTACCTGAAGTACCTCCCCGGCGGAGCCCCGGTCATCCGGCACCTGGAGCGCGCTTCGCGCCCGGGTCTCAGGCACTACGTGGGCGCCGACGAACTGCCGCGGGTCCGCAACGGCCTCGGCATTGCCATCCTTTCGACATCACGTGGCGTGATGACCGACAAGGAGGCGCGTACGGCGCGCATCGGTGGAGAGGTTCTGGCGTACGTCTATTGATCCGGCACGCCCCGGCGCGTCCCGATCCAACTGAAGAACTAGAACAATGTCACGAGTCGGCAAACTCCCGATCCCGGTAGGCGACAAGATCAAGGTCGAGATCGGGGCGAACAATCATGTCACGGTCAAGGGCCCCAAGGGACAGTTGTCCCTGCAGGTCGACCCCGACATCGCCCTGAAGCTGGACAACGGTGAGCTGCTGGTCACGCGTCCTACCGACCAGAAGCGGCACCGCGCCATGCACGGTCTGTATCGAGCGTTGATCAACAACATGGTCACCGGCGTCTCCGAGGGCTATCGACTGGAACTCGAGGTCATCGGCGTCGGGTTCCGTGCACTGGAGCAGAACGGCATCCTGGAGCTCGCCCTCGGGTTCTCGCACCCCATCTACTTCGTACCGCCCGAAGGCGTAACGCTCACGGTCGACACGAAGCGGGGCAAGAACACGATCATCGCGATCGAGGGCATCGACCGCCAGCTCGTGGGCCAGGTGGCCGCGAAGATCCGTGGGCTTCGTCCGCCCGAGCCCTACAAGGGTAAGGGAGTCCGCTACGTGGACGAGGTCGTCCGCAGAAAAGCAGGCAAGACCGCGGCCCGATAACCCAGCCCATTCCCATTCCGCCCACAGAGTCGAAGGGTCGGAAATCTTTCGACAAGAGCACGATGGCACAGACGAAAGCACAACGCAGACTCCGCGCGAGGCGCGTCATTCGCAACCGGATCTCGGGTACGCCCGAGCGTCCACGCCTCACCGTGTACCGTTCGAACGCGAACATCTACGCCCAGGTCGTCGACGACCTTTCGGGTCGCACGCTCGCGGCGGCGAACAGTCTGCAGGACGGTATCGAGGGCAAGAAGCCGCAGGAGATCAGCCGCGCGGTAGGGCTCAGGCTCGCCGAGGCAGCGAAGGCGGCCGGAATCGGCAGTATCGTTTTCGACCGCAACGGGTACCGGTATCACGGCCGCGTGAAGGCGCTGGCCGAGGGCGCCCGCGAAGGAGGTCTCACGTTCTAGCTTCCGCTTCGCGGCAGGCCCAATAACAGCACCAGATCATGGCCAAAGGAAGAAATCGTCAGCAGCGCTCACGCCCGGAGGCGGAGCAGAAGGAGTGGATCGAGCGCCTGGTATCCGTCAAGCGCGTCGCGAAGGTCGTCAAGGGCGGCCGCCGCTTCTCGTTCAACGCCGTCGTCGTAGTGGGCGACGGGGCCGGTGCCGTGGGGACCGGTCTCGGGAAGGCCAACGAGGTCGCGGATGCGATTTCGAAGGGCACCGAGGACGCCAAGAAGAACCTGATCCACGTACCGATGAAGAGCGGAACGCTTCCGCACGAGGTCGTGGGTCGTCAGGATGCCGGGAGGGTGCTGCTCAAGCCGGCCGCTCCGGGTACCGGCGTCATCGCCGGTGGTGGTGTCCGCGCGGTCCTGGAGTGCGCGGGGTTCACCGACATCCTGTCCAAGTCGCTCGGTTCGAGCAACCCCCACAACCAGGTTGCCGCGACCATGAATGCCCTGTCGCTCATCGAGGACCCCTCCCAGGTCGCGAAGCGGCGTGGCATCCCCCTCGGCCGCGTCTTCGGGGGCTGATCAAGACCGACCACGGAATCCAGGTACCAAGCACCATGGCTCAGATCAAGATCACACAGGTCAGGAGCGCCATCAGGCGTCCGGCGAAGCAGAAGGCCACGCTCGAGGCGCTGGGCCTTCGGCGCCTGAACCAGACCGTCGTTCACGAGGAGACTCCGCAGCTCCGCGGAATGCTCGACAAAGTCCACCATCTCGTCCGCGTGGAGACGGCCGAATAGCCGTCCACGACGACCCTCAAGCGAGTCCGGGGATACCCGGGCGCAAGCCAACAGTGACATGGATCTCAGCAATCTGAAGCCCGCCGAGGGCTCCACTCACAATCAGAAGCGCATCGGCCGGGGCCAGGGTTCCGGGTACGGTGGCCACAGCGCGACGAAGGGCAACAAGGGCCAGAAGAGCCGGTCCGGCGCGAAATTCCCCGCGTGGTTCGAGGGCGGACAGATGCCGCTCCAGCGTCGGGTGCCGAAGTTCGGCTTCAAGAACCGCTTCCGCGTCGAGTACCGTCCGCTGAACGTAGGTCGCCTGCAGCAGCTCGTGGACGCCGGGGCGCTCGATGCGTCCTCGCCCGTAACGCCGGAGACCCTTCGTAGCCTCGGCCTGGTCGGCAAGGCCGACCTCGTGAAGATCCTCGGCTCGGGCGAGTTGACGGCCGCTCTCCAGGTGACCGCTCATGCGTTCAGCGCGAGCGCCCGTGCGAAGATCGAGAAGGCCGGCGGTTCGGCCGACGTAGAAGCCTAACGCTCGAAAACCAGCTATCCAACATGGCCGGTCTTACCGAAAGCCTCCGAAACATCTGGAAGATCGAGGAGCTCCGGAAGCGGATCACCTACACGGTCGGGCTCCTCATCGTGTACCGCCTCGGCGCATTCGTCACGCTTCCGGGCGTGGACGCCGGCGTTCTGGCCAACATCAACCAGACGTCGGATCCGAACAACCTGTTCGGCTTCCTGGACCTGTTCGTCGGAGGTGCATTCAGCGCGGCGGGCATCTTCGCGCTGGGCATCATGCCGTACATCACCGCGTCCATCATCATCCAGCTGATGGGTGCGGTCGTGCCGTATTTCCAGAAGCTGCAGCGTGAAGGGGAGGATGGCCGCCGGAAGATCACGCAGCTGACGCGCTACGGGACCATCGCGATCACGGCCCTTCAGTCGGTCGGCTTCGCCATCCAGTTGCAGTACGGGGCCACAGGGCAGGCCATCGTCATCAACAGCACGTTCTTCATGATAACGACCGTCATCGTGCTGACGGCCGGTACCATGTTCGTGATGTGGCTGGGCGAACGGATCACCGAGAGCGGGATCGGCAACGGCATATCGCTGATCATCATGATCGGCATCATTGCCCGCCTGCCCAGCTCCATGTACAACGAGCTTCAGCTGACCGGCAACCTCTTCATCTTCCTGCTCGAGATCGGCATTTTCGCCCTCGTGACGGCCGGAGTGGTCCTGGTGACCCAGGGCATGAGGCGGATACCGGTGCAGTATGCCAAGCGTGTCGTCGGCCGCAAGGTGTACGGTGGCACCACGCAGTATCTGCCGCTGCGCGTGAACGCCGCGGGCGT
>JAHEEH010000099.1 GCA_024640835.1 Bacteroidota bacterium | reverse complement strand
CCGCGATCCGAACCTCCTGCTGGTTCCGATGGTGGGCATCGGCATCGCCTGGGCCAGCATCCTCTCCATGCCGTACGCCATTCTCACGGACTCCCTGCCCGCGTCCAAGTTTGGCATCTACATGGGGATCTTCAACTTCTTCATCGTGCTGCCGCAGATCACGGCCTCGACGGTGTACGGTCAGTTACTCCAGCACGTGTTCGACGAGCAGGCGGTCCTCGTCCTCGTCACGGGTGGGATCTCGTTCGGCGTCGCCGCCCTGCTCATGCTCCGTGTCAGGGATTGACATCAATTCACACGAGCAGCATGCAACACCTTGCGGGGTCGGGGGTGTAGACGGAGTTCCGGATCCTATCGCCGGAACGCTTACTGGATCGAGTATGGACCTCCCGTTGACCGCCCCGGTCCGCGCCCAGACGCAGACCCACATCGCGGCGCCGCCCGACATCGTCTGGACCGTTCTCACCGAGTTCCACCGGTGGCCCGAGTGGAACCCGGACGTCCGGTCCATCGAGCTGGACGACCCCGTCGTGGTGGGCTCGGTCCTCCGGTGGAAATCGGGGCCGTTCCTCATCCGCTCCACCCTGCGGGTTCTGGAGGCCCGGCGCGTCGTCGCGTGGAGCGGAGAGATGGCCGGCATCCGGGCGGTGCACGTCTGGCGCATCTCCGCCGACCGGGCGGGCACGCTGGTCTGGACGGGAGAGACCTTTGACGGCGTACTCCCCCGCCTCCTCCGGAAGCCCCTCACGCGCAAGCTGGCCGAGGCCCTCGACAACGGCATCGTCGCGCTGCGGGCGGAGTGCGAGCGCCGCGCGTCCGACGACTCGGCCTGAAGGGCCCTCATCGTCCGTTCCGACCGGCATCATTGTCCTGTGTGTCCGGGGCTCCGGATGCGATCATCGAATCGAGACCACAACTCGAACGGTGATTGCCATGAATACAGCCAAGCCCATGTTCCTTCTGATCGGTTGCCTGCTCGCGCTCTCGGCCTGCGACCTGGTCGGACCCGACCCGATCCCCGCTGCGAACCGGAGCGACTTCTCCGCGGCAAAGAGCACGCCCGAGATCCGGGTGATGACCCGGAACGTATCCATCGGCGGAGATATCGATCGCGTGCTCCTGGCGCCGTCGATGAACGACGTCCCTCTCCTGGTGGCCCAGACCTGGCAGGAAATCGTGACGAACGACTTCCACGTCCGCGCCGCCGCGCTGGCCCAGGAGATCAAGTCGCGCGGACCGGACGTCATCGGTCTGCAGGAGATCACGACGCTGAGAATCCAGGATCCCGGCGACATGGTCTTCGGAGGCTCCGAGCCGGCGGAATTCGTCGTGTATGACTACCTGCAGATTCTGCTCGACGCCCTCGCCGAGCGGGGATTGAGCTACTCCGTCGCGGGATCCGTCGCCGACACCGATGCCGAGATGCCCATGGTGACGAGTGCGGATCCCACGTTCGCGGACGTCCGCATGACCGATTACGACGTGGTCCTCGTTCGGGAGGGCGTCGAGGTGCACAACGTGGTGGCCAAGAACTACGACTACTACCTTCCCGTGGACTTCGGCTCGCAGGAGCTTCCCGTCCTCCGTGGCTACGTCGCGATCGATGCCTCGATCGGTGAGCAGGACTTCCGGTTCATCAGCACGCACCTGGAGCCCGTGTCCGTACCCGAACTCCAGGAGCTGCAGATGGCCCAGGCGGTCGAACTCCTGGGGGCCATGGGCGTGGGCACGACCATCGTGGTTGGAGACCTGAACACGGGCCCCGGCGACCCGACCTACGGTCTGCTGGCCTCGGGTGGGCTCTCCGACGCCTGGTCGGACCTCCCGGGCCGTGCGCCCGGTCTCACGTGCTGCTTCGCGCCCGACCTGCTTCCGGGGCGCGAGTTCGACAAGCGGTTCGATCTCGTGCTCTATCGCAACGGATCCTCGTACCGGCTCGTGCCGAAGCACGGAGTGATCTCGGGCAGGGACGTCATCGAAGGCGCGGAGTACTTCCCCTCCGACCACGCCGGCCTGACCGTATCGTTCACCGTCAACTGATCCGACGGCTGGACCCGATCCGGATTCTCATGTCGTCCGGGTCGTATGGAGGCGGGCGCGCTGCTGGCGTGCGGATCCGGTCCTGGGCCGGAACCACGCGGGCGGCGCGCCCGACGTTTGCGCGGCGGCCATGGCGTACGGCACGGAACTCCGGAAGGACACTGGAGAAGGCCGGCCATTCGGGCCCCTTTGTCCTGTTTGCCCGGGAAGAACCGCCCGATCTTGCGGCAGAGCGAATCAGCAAACCGGTTACCGCCATGAAGATCCCGAACCTGTCCGCATGCCTCGTCGTGGGCCTCTTCTCACTGACGGCGTGCGACGACGTCAAGCCTCCGTCGACCGACATCCGGGTGATGACGCGGAACGTGTCGATCGGAGGAGACATCGACCGCGTGATTGCCGCCGCGTCGATCGAGGAGGTCCCCGTCGCCGTTCTTCTCACCTGGCAGGAAATCGTGGCGAACGATTTTTCCGTTCGCGCAGCCGCCCTGGCCGCGGAGATCGACGCCGCCGATCCGCACCTTGTCGGTCTCCAGGAGATCACGACCCTCCGGGTGCAGAATCCGGGTGACATGGCGGGGGGCGGCACGGTGCCGGCCACGGAGGTAGCGTACGACTACCTGGAAACGCTGCTCTCGGCCCTGCAGGACCGGGGTCTCGACTACGAGGTGGCCGGTATCATCGCGGATACCGATGCCGAAATGCCGATGGTCGTGAGCGCCGATCCTCTCGCTTTCTGGGACATCCGGATGAACGACTACGACGTGGTCCTGGCCCGCTCCGACGTCTCCGTCTCGCAGGTCGTGACCGGCAACTACGACGTCAACCTGCAGGTCGACCTGGGCGGAAGCATGTTGACCGTTCTCCGTGGGTACGTCGCGATGGACGCCACGGTGGGCGACGTGCAGTTCCGCTTCATCAGCACGCACCTGGAGCCGGTCGCGGTGCCTGAGCTGCAGGAGCTGCAGCTTGCACAGGCGGGCCAGCTGGCCGGGATGCTGGGGGAAGGCACCACGATCGTCGTGGGCGACCTGAACACGGGACCGGGCGATGCGACCTACGAGTTGCTCGAGTCCAGCGGTCTCTCCGACGCCTGGATCGACGTACATGGCACGGACCCGGGGCTTTCCTGCTGCTACATGCCCAATCTCAGGCCCGGCCGGGACCTGGACACGCGCTACGATCTCGTCCTGTACCGGAACGGGGCCATGAGTCTTCTGGACCCGTCAAAGGCCAGGCTCTCCGGGACGGGGCTCATCCCGGGAGCGGGATTCTACCCGTCCGACCACGCGGGCGTGACCGTGACCTTCACGACCGAGTGAACGGCCCGTCAGCCCAGCAGGTAGTCGATGACGTCGGACGCGGTGTAGCGGTCACGACCGGCGAGGAACCGTCCGATCTCCGAGAGCTGGTCGCCGCTCGTGAGCAGCGGGGGTTCGGTGGAGCCGTCGGAACGGCGCTGGCCCAGACCGATGTTCGCCATCAGGGCGTTGCACAGGCAGCGGCGTCCGGCCGTCGCGTCCGACTCGCCGCCCTTGCGCTCCCAGTCGGCCTCCGGCTCGGCCGGACATCGGTAGTCCACCGATCCCTTCTCCAGGCGCACCGGAACGCGGAGATAGCCCAGGTCGCAGATGCGGGCGCGTTTCGCGTAGACCGCGTCGTCCGACAGGCTTCGCTCCAGACCGACCGTCTTGAAGGGGAAACCGGTCGGTGAGGCCCGGTCATCCGTCCGGACGTGCACCGGGGCGTCCAGGGCCTCCCGAATGACGGTCCTCTTGTACTCCTCCGTCAGGCCCGACTCGTCACAGAACGCAAACAGGGTGCCGACCTGGATTCCCGTCGCCCCGTGGCGTTTCAGTTCCTCGATCGCACCCGGCCGGCCCGTACCGCCCGCAACCCAGAAGGGCAGGCCGATCTCGGCAATCTGGTCCAGGTCCACCACGTCCCGCTCACCGTACAGGGGCTCGCCCTGCTCGTTGTAGACTTTCTTTCCGCGCGGTGGGGCATTGTGACCTCCTGCGGTCGGGCCCTCGATCACGAAGCCGTCCACCTGGCCGGTGGAACGGCGGACCATCATGGTCGCAAGAGAATTGGAGGCGATGATGGGCAGGAACTTCGGCCGCTTCAGATCCTCTCGTCCCCCCATGCCGACGTCCGCCGGATCGAACGAGAGCACGTCCGCCTCGGGATCCGGGCTGCCGTCAATCTCCAGCTTCAGGTGGCCCGGCTCGTGGCGGGACAGCAGGTCGAGCGCTCCCGGAATCTCACGCGGGATGCCGGCCCCCATGAGCACGTAATCCACGCCGGCCAGCATCGACCCGTAGAGGGACGGCTGCGTCGGCATCTGGATCTTCGTCAGGTAGATGATTCCCACCGACTTCCCGTGTCCCTCCTTCGCCAGGTGGACCTCGACGAAGTTGGCCAGCACGGTGAAGGCATCACGGAACCGGTTGGTACCGACCCGGAACATGGGCACGCCGGCATAGGCCGTGCCCTCGGCGAGCCCCGCCGGCCGGAAAAACCTGCGAAGCGCCTCCTCCGCGACGTCCGCGAACGGAAAGGCCTCGATGGCGCGACGTACGTGTCCGCCGATGTCACCGTCCTGCAGACGACGGGCAATGACCGTATCCAGACCCGTGCCGGATACCACGCCCAGTTGGCCCAGGGCCGATACGGCGTTGGCGAGTCGCCAGTCGGATACCCCGACTCCCATGCCGCCCTGGATGATGGTCGGGAGGGGCATGGTCAGGGCCAGTGCATGTGTCATATTCGCGCACGTACGTGTATGGCGCACCGAACGTAGGGGCTTTCCCTGCCACGGACAATGCCGTGGCGCGTCCTGCGCGGGATTGACGGGAAATGCATCCCCGCTTCACAACGTCGAAGTGCTTGCCCGGATTCGACATGCACCCTACTCTTTGCCTTTCCCTCTCGATCCCAAGCCCCATGAGACGGTTTCTCGCCCTCGCGGCCATGCTGCCGCTCCTTGCGCATCCCCCGGAAGCCACGGCACAGGACAGCGCCGGGTACCGGTTCGAACTGTCCTATCCCTCTTCCGTCCACTCCGGGCCGATCACGGGCCGCATGTTCCTGGTCTTTGCCTCGAGCGAAGAGCGGGAGCCCCGCCTGCAGGTCAGCCGGTACGGCGTGCCGTTCTTCGGTGTGGACGTGGAGGGCCTGGAGCCGGGCGAACCGGTGCCCTTCGACGCCACGACCCCGGGATACCCCCCGACATCCATGGCCGACCTGCCGGCGGGCGCGTACCAGGTCCAGGCCGTGCTCAGCGTGTACAGCGAGTTCCGGCGGAGCGACGGGCACACCCTGTGGATCCACGACGACCAGTGGGAAGGGCAGGACTGGCGGCGATCTCCGGGCAACCTGTACAGCGAGCCCGTGCGGGTCGATATCGGACCCGGCGCGACCGGAACGGTGACGCTGTCGACCGACCGGGTCCTTCCGCCCGTGCAGATTCCGCCGGACACCGAGTGGGTCAAGCACTTCCGGATCCGCTCGGAGATCCTGTCCGAGTTCTGGGGAAGAGACATCTGGCTGGGCATGACGGTCCTCCTGCCGAGGGACTACGACCGGAATCCGGAGACCCGCTACCCGACCGTCTACAACCAGGGACACTTCTCCCTGCGGCCGCCGCTCGGATTCCGCGAGGGCTCCGACCTGTACGAGGCCTGGATGGCGGACGACTTTCCCCGTTTCATCGCGGTCACCCTTCAGCACCCCTCGCCGTATTTCGACGATTCGTATGCCGTGAATTCGGCGAACAACGGCCCGTATGGAGACGCCATCCACCAGGAGCTGATCCCCGAGTTCGAGCGCCGATTCCGGGCTATCCCCGAAGGATGGGCACGTGTACTGACCGGCGGATCGACCGGCGGATGGGAGTCCTTTGCCCTGCAGGTCTTCTACCCGGACTTCTACGGAGGGTCCTGGGCGTTCGCGCCGGACCCCCTCGATTTCCGCAACGTCGAGGGCATCGACATCTACGCGGACCGGAACGCCTTCTACAAGGAGCACGAGTGGTATCGCGCGCCCACGATCAACACGCGCGACAACATGACCGGCGAGGCGCTGCTCACGTCGCGTCAGCGTAACCGCATGGAACTGGTGAACGGAACGCATGGCCGCTCGGGGGAGCAGCTGGACATCTGGAGCGCGGTATTCGGGCCGGTGGGCGAGGACGGCTACTTCAAACCCCTCTTCGACAAGAGGACCGGCGTCATCGACCCGTCCGTCGCCGAATACTGGCGCGAGCACTTCGACCTGCGACACATCCTGGAGCGCGACTGGGCAACGCTGGGGCCGAAGCTCGTGGGCAAGCTCCACACGGGGGTCGGCCTCATGGACAACTTCTTCCTGGATTTCGGGGTGTATCACATGGAGGAGTTCCTGGAGTCCACCACCGATCCATACTACGGAGGCACCTTCTGGTACGGGAAGCGGGGTGGGCACGGTTGGAGGCCGTTCGGAACCGCGGAGCTCCTGCGACGGATGGCGGACCACATCCGCGGCAGGGCACCCGAGGGCGCCCACCTCGACTGGCTGCCGTGACGAGGCAGGCATGGCCGACAGCCGTTACCTTTCCGCGTCCGCAACCCCGGTGATCCCATGCGCATGCTTCGACCCTTCCCCCTCCTCGCGGTGATCGTCCTCACCCTCGCGCCGCCAACCCACGCACAGACCTTCACGACGGACGATCCGGTGATCCGCGCCATGTGGCGTGTCGGGGTCGAGGAATCGAAGACCGAAGAACTCGCCCATGTTCTCATGGACCGGATCGGACCGCGCCTGGCAGGTTCGACCAACCTGGACCAGGCCCAGGACTGGCTCCTGGAGACGTACGGGGCCTGGGGCGTCGCCGCCCGGCGCGAGCAGGTCGGCGAGTGGATGGG
>JAHEEH010000528.1 GCA_024640835.1 Bacteroidota bacterium | reverse complement strand
ACGAGGGCCACCAGGACCGCGGCCGCGATGCCCCCGACCACACCTTCCCAGGTCTTCCTGGGAGAAACCGTCGGCGCCAGGAGATGCCGTCCGAACGTCCGGCCGGCGTAATACGCTCCCGTGTCCGCGGCCCAGACCAGCACGATGATGCCCATGGCCGTCCAGAACGGATCCAGGAGGGGATGCACGCCCATGCGCACGGCCGTCAGGCATCCGAGAAGTACCGGCGGGTAGACGATACCGAGCGCGGTGACGGAGATATCCTGGAGCGCCGTCTCGATATCACCGGCGAGCGGAAAGGCTGCCATGGTGGCGATGGACAACAGCACGGCCAGGGCGACGAACTCGGAGCCCATCGCGAAGAGCGATGCAGCGGCACCCGAGGCCAGGGCCGGGCCAAGGATGATCCACGGCACACGTCGCGTCCGAAGACCGTACAGTTCGAACTGGGCCATGACGGAGATTCCCGCGATCATGGCGGCGAACGGCCAGCCTCCCAGCCAGGTCAGACCAACCACGACGGGAATCCCTGCCGCGGCGGTAAGTACGCGCAGGCGCATCAGCGACCTCCCTCGTCTTCGTCCGCGGACTCGTCCCCGGGATCGTCCTGGTGCGGGGCATCAGGATCGGCCGCAAGGGCTACTCGTGTGAGCTCCTCCATCGTGAGCGGCTCGCTCGCCAGCAGGCCCAGGGCCGCGTGCACGTGGTCGGGATGGACCATCACGCGGACCTGCGCCATGTCCCCGTGCGTCAGGTTGAATGCGTGGTCGCGATGCGCCAGGACCACGGCAGCAATCCCCGAGTCCACCAGCCTGTCCCGCACGAGTTCCGCCTCGTAGTCGGTTCCGGACCGGAATACCGAGACCCATCCCTGGTAGCGATCCGAAGCCATGTGCTATTCCGTGCTGAATCCCGGCTCGTCCCCCGCCGGGTCCCGAAACCGTGTGTGAAGCAACCACGTCAGGCCGGCGAAGAACACGACAGCCGGAAGGGTAACATAGAGTGGAATCGAAAGGTTCTCGAGGTCCGCCGGTGAGAGGTCGGCACGAGACGACACGTAGGCGCCGAGAAGAACGGCCAGTCCGTTGTTGGCGAAGTGAACCAGCAGGGCGGGAACGAGGCTGCCGGATCGCCAGGTCACGTACGCCAGGTACACGCCCAGCACCGACAGGGGGAGCGCCTGCGTCGGACGTATGTGGTAAAGCCCGAAGACCACGCCCGAGAAGACGACCGCGCTCGCCCATCCGCCGAACATCCGTTCGGCCTGCCGCTGAAGGTATCCCCGGAAGAAGAGTTCCTCGCAGATGGCCGGAGTCACCGCCATCGTCAAGAGCGTGAAGGCCAGGCCCAGGTTCTGGGTGAGCACTTTCTCGATCAGATCGAGCTGCGTGGCCTCGAAGGTGCGAATCCACTCCGGCCACGGCCACGAATCGCTCCAGGTCCCGAGCCACTGGACCACCGGGACCAGGAGCAGAAGGCCCACGACCGACAGCACGCTGAACGCAGCGGGAACCGGTCGCAGTCGCAGGAAAGACGCCGCACGGCGCGTGTGAAGCCGTGCGAGCAGCCAGGCAAACAGGCCCAACCCCAGCACCTGCCCCACGGTGTTCGCCACGAGGAATTCCCGGGCGAACCGGTCAATCAGCGTTCCGATGTCCAGCTGGGCCGGATCGCCGACTCCGCCGGAGAGCAGGATGAGCCCGAGCGCAACGACGAGGCTCAGGAGCTGGAACAGGAAGAAGCCCGCGATGAGCCCGATGCCCACCGTCAGGCCCGGCGCGAAGCCGGCCCGCTCGATCGGTCCATCGAGCACGCCCACGTCTGGAATCGACGGAAGGCTGGAGGAGGGCTTCACCTGGGCAGTTTCCGGTGGCCGGGTCAGTCGCACGTGCGGAGTCGGTCTTCGATGTCCACGTCCGGCGGTCACCGGAGTCGGCGCAGCATACGGAATCGCACGGTGCCGGGATCCCCCGGATCAGCCCGGCCGGCCGTTTCCTGCCGAATCGTCCACCCCCATGAGCCGTCGGAGCTTGCTGATCACCGTCC